>NZ_JBNNWE010000019.1:0-71355 GCF_050280905.1 Pseudomonas sp. NPDC086278 | reverse complement strand
TGGCCGGTATCGCGCTGATGTTGGCGACCGTTGTGCTGATCAAAATGAAGCGCCAGCGCTACATCTGGGTCACCATGCTGCCCGCTGTCTGGCTGCTGATCTGCACCGTGACCGCAGGCTTCATCAAGCTGTTTGACGCCAACCCGGCCATCGGCTTCCTGGCACTGGCCAAGAAGTACAGCGACGCGCTGGCCAACGGGCAGGTATTGGCCCCGGCGAAGGACATCACGCAGATGCAGCACGTGATTTTCAACGCCTACACCAACGCGACACTGACGGCGCTGTTCCTGTTCGTGGTCTTCAGCATTCTGTTCTTCGCGCTCAAAGTCGGCATCGCCGCGTGGGGCACCAAGGAGCGTACGGATAAAGAAGCACCCTTCCAGGCAATCCCACAGGCTTGATGGAGGAGGGCGCTGATGTTCAATGACCTGAGTCGCCTCGGCAAATACCTCGGTCAGGCCGCGCGCCTGATGGTCGGCATGCCCGATTACGACACTTACGTCGAGCACATGCAAACCAAACACCCGGACAAACCGGTGATGAGTTACGAGGCGTTCTTCCGGGAACGCCAGGAGGCTCGTTACGGCGGTGGGAACGGACAGACGCGCTGCTGTTGATTCTTGACGCCCTAAAAAAACCCGGCTTATTTAGCCGGGTTTTTTCGTTCTATGCTGAGTAACTATCGACACAAGCGGAGAGGATTGTGATGAGCAAAGAAAGTGAAAGCGTAAGACTGGATGAAGATATCTGCGTGCACATTTTTACCGCGTCCGCCGCGATGGTCGGCGTCTGTATTACGGTTATCGGGATCTTTCAAGTGGTAACCACACTAAGAAGCGAAGACACCTTGGGCGATGATTTGCTCGCCGTTAACGCGATCCTGTATTTGACGACGACGCTGCTGTCCTACTGGGCATTGAGAACCCGCAAACTGCGGCGTAACCATGTCCTGGAAAAAGTCATCGACGTGCTTTTCCTCACCGCGCTGACGTTTACCACCATGGTGGCGGGGTTCATTACGTGGGCGATGACCTTTACATAGGCGAAAAGTGGAGCGTACTGATGAGACGAAGCCCTGAAAGTCAGGGCTTTGTCGTACATAGGCCAATCTTGCGTAATCGTCTGCACTCCAAGGGCCGGGTTCAGCGAGGTGTCATGCCATTACCTCGTCCAGTGCCTGCTCAAGCGTGCTGATCGTGCGCTCGATATTGCGCAGTTTTTCGAGCCCGAACAGACCGATACGAAAGGTCTGGAAGTCGGCCGGCTCGTCGCATTGCAACGGCACTCCGGCGGCGATCTGCAGGCCGTGCTCGGCAAATTTCTTGCCGCTCTTGATGTCTGCGTCATCGGTGTAGCTCACCACTACGCCAGGGGCCTGAAAGCCGGCTGCGGCCACGCTTTTGATGCCTTTGCCGGTCAACATGGCGCGCACCCGATCGCCCAGAGCCTGTTGTTCGTCGCGGATCTTGTCGAAACCGTAGGCTTGCGTCTCTTTCATCACTTCGTTAAACCGCGCGAGGGAATCACTGGGCATGGTCGCATGGTAGGCATGTCCGCCCTGTTCGTAAGCCTGCATGACCTGCAGCCACTTTTTCAGGTCACAGGCGAAGCTGCTGCTTTGCGTCTGTTCGATACGCTTGAGGGCCAAGGAACTGAGCATTATCAGGGCGCAGCAAGGGGAGGCGCTCCAGCCTTTCTGCGGTGCGCTGATCAGCAGATCGACTGCGCATTTCTGCATATCCACCCAAAGCGTGCCCGAGGCGATGCAGTCCAGCACGAACAGACCACCCACCGCATGCACGGCCTCGCCGACGGCCCGCAGGTACTCGTCGGGCAAGATAATCCCCGAGGAGGTTTCAACGTGGGGGGCGAAGACAATCTGCGGCTTCTGCGCCTGAATGGCTGCCAGTACTTCGTCCAGAGGGGGCGGGGCGTAGGCAGCTTGGCGACCTGTGTCGACCGGTCGGGCCTTGAGCACCGTGGTGGCCGCCGGGATGTTGCCCATCTCAAGGATCTGGCTCCAGCGATAACTGAACCAGCCGTTGCGTATCACCAGGCATTGTTGGTCGGTGGCAAACTGTCGCGCCACCGCTTCCATGCCAAACGTGCCGCTGCCCGGAACCACCGCAACAGCTTGGGCGTTGTAGACCTGTTTCAGGGTCTTGGAAATGTTCTTCATCACGGCTTGAAATGACTGCGACATGTGGTTGAGCGAGCGGTCGGTATAGACCACGGAATACTCGACCAGCCCCTCAGGATCGATACTGGGATATAGCTTTGACATGGGGTGACTCCATTGGCAGAGATGTCAGTGGTATCGACCCTGCCTTAAGCCTTGGCAAATGACAAGATTGCTTGGGATTGAATTGCGACTTCCGTCGAGTGGCTGGCATCAGCCGTGAACCCGGCGCTATTGCAGCGGATGCAGGCGGTAGTCTGCGCACTAACTCCATGCTCATCGTTTTAGATTTCACACAGCGACGTGTTTGTAGGTGGACGACTGCAATATCAGTAATGCCTTAACGAGCGAGCTGACTCTCAAAAACCGCTTTAACCCAACGGATAGGCAATTCGGACTCGGTGTGCGATCACGCCCATCAAGGACGACATTTCTGGATTTGTGAATAACACTTAAAGAGGGCAGTGATGGTAATTTATTGATTTATATACATATTTATTTTTTCAACTGTTAAAGAGGGAAAAGTTCAATCACACGCGTGTTGTCAGAGGCTCCAGTTAAAATCGAGATTTCAAAAGTTAAAAAATAGACTAACCAACTGAATTTACTGTATTTGATTAAAGCCAGCGTGGGAAAAATTATTGACGGTGGAGCGAATAACGTTTTTCCCTCTTTTAAAAGTCATATCTATATAGAGTATTATTATACAAAGTTAATATATCCAAAAGGAAAAAATCTCCGGAAAAATGCGCCGAGGGGTGTACGGCGCCCGCAAAAAAATGTGTATTGTGACCTCTCACTGTCGACGAAATGAGCCGATGAGAAACACAAAAAAAAGAGGAACGCGTTGCGATGAAGCCGAGTTTGAAGAGCTCAAAGAGGCTAGGCGTCGGAACGATGTGATTCAAAAATATTTAGATAAAGAAATCACCTATAAAAGCGCATTAGGCCTAATCCCTTGTTCAAAAACCACGTTTTATAGGCTTCTTCATAAATATGACGAGGACGCTGGATCACTTGCTCTGCTTCAAACTAAAAGAGGCAGAAAAAAAGGTGAGTACCAATTAGTTGAAGCCGTTGAAAATATTATAGTCGAGTGTATTAAAAGCAAATTAATAAATAGAGTGGCCGGGCCTTCGGCGGTTTGGAAGGCAGTGAAAGATAAGTGCACGGAGTCAAGCTTGCCCATACCGAGCTTGGGCGCAGTTGCGAAACGAGTTCATTCTATCAGTCCGCTCGAACTGCGCAAGCTACAATATGGAGCAGCAGATGCTTACGACAAATTAGGAATGAAACCTGGAAGACTTAAATTAAGCAGACCTCTTCAAGTCACACAGATTGATCACACACGGGTCGATATAATTTTATGCGATGATGATCGAACACCGCTTGGCAGACCTTGGCTTACCGTACTAATTGATGTTAATACCAGGGTGATATTGTCTTACTATTTATCTTGGCATAATCCTTCATCCGTATCGGTGGCTGCAACGATCGCGTTTGCAGTGGCTAATAAAGCAGATTATTTATCCATGATAGGGTGTGAAGGTATCAATTACCCGTTCTCCGGAAAGCCTGAGGCTATTAACTCGGATAATGCGAAAGAGTTTAAAACACTTAGCATGGAGAAAGCATGTGACAAAAATAAAATCAAGCTTAACTGGCGCCCGCCTGGAAAGAAACATTACGGAGGGCATATAGAAAGATTGATTGGTACTCTTATGGGTGAAGTGCATTTTTTGCCGGGGACGACTTTCTCTAATACCAAGGTAAGAAAGGGATACGATAGCGAAAAAAAATCCTGCATGACTTTCTTGGAATTCTCTAAGTGGTTTGCTACGCAAGTCGCGATTTACCATAGCACTCCGCACTGCGCCATAAAGAAGACACCTGGAGATGCTTGGTTTGATTACTTTGGAAGCTACAACCCCAACATTCTAACTAATAGCGAGAAAGCTGAGCTAACTATTGATTTTCTTCCTCAAGATAGACGTACAATTTGTACGAAAGGCATACGCTTCAAGAATAATTATTATTACTGCCCTGATCTGGCGCCTCACGTAGGAAAAGATATTCTTATAAAGTACAACCCTTTATCTATGAAAAGAATCTGGGCTCGCTTGAATGATGAATATATAAATGTCCCTTTTTCAGATCTTGCGCAAAACGACAATCTTTTTGAGGTTGCACGAATTGGCGGGCTATTTCAACAGGAAAAATCGAAGGCGCGATGGGTTACGGAGGAAGGGAGAATTGAGCTCAGAAAAACTTCTGAGGAAATTGTATTGAACGCGCAAGCTATTACCAGAAAAGAGAGAAGGCAGCAAGCAATCAGGAGGGAGCATGGCCCCAGATTGCCAGTTGAGATCCACTCAAAAATTAGCGTTGATTATTCCAAGAAGCCACTGCCTTTCAATAGTGAGGATTGAATGGACCTTTCACACATAAAAGAATCTAAGCGATCGCTTGCTCTGTCAGGGTTTGTGGAAAGAGTTGATACTATACATAAGAATATTTGGGTGGACTGTCCGCAGTGTTCAAAGGTTGAGAGAATTGTTAACAACATGCTCAGCGCTCGCGGAACGTCCCCTGCGCCTTGCCTCCTTGTTTGCGGGGAAGGCGGAGCCGGGAAAACCAGCATAATCAATAGAGTAAATAGTAAACATATTGTAGTCGATGGCGTTGTAGCATTTGCAAGTCTATCAGAAAATCCTGACAAACTAAGTTTTCGAGATTTGTTGCTAATGGCTCTGGGCGTACCATTAAAAGCACAGGGGACCTCCGGAAAGCTGCCTAATGGTTTGGAGAAACACCTCCAACTACGAAAAATCATTGCTGTGATCATTGACGAGTTTCATGATGCGCTGTTAGCTCAGTTGGCGGAGCAACGAAAGAATCTCTCCTTGCTGAAAACTCTATCAGGTCCGCCTTATCATCTCAGGATAATGGGCTTCGGTACATCATCAGCACTAAACGCGCTTCAGCAAGATAAACAACTAGAACGGCGGTTTGAAGTCTTAAAGCTGGTGCCATGGGTTGAGGGCGATGAGTTCAGAAGCTTCTTGGCCTCGGTAGAAGAAAATTTACCTCTTCGCAAAGCGTCCAAGCTGTACTCTGAGGAAACGGTAAAATACCTTTTGTCGAACACAAACGGAACGATGGATGAGGTGTTGAAGGCTATAAAGTTTGGTGCGATCCATGCTCTTAAGAATGGCGAAGAAAAAATAACCTTGGAAAGCATGCACGAGGGTTTTGTACGCCGATGGGATTATTGAGGGAAACAAAGAAGAGGATCCTCAAAGGGTTTCCTCAGCCTTATAGCGATGAAACATTATCCTCATGGCTATTTCGTTGCGCGACCAGCAAAAAATGCGCTTTAACTATCGAGGTTGCTGAGTACTATGTAGAAAGTTCGCTGCGCAACGGGATTGATTATGACTTTAGTTTTGGCGTGATATTTAAGAGGCTTTGCGCTCGCTTCGGGATAGATCACTTGCACTGCAAGCAGTATTTTGATATGAAGAATAAAGATATGATCTTGAGTGTTCGTAGCAGAAAATCTTTCTGCCGACAATGTCTTGATGAGGACGTTAAATTCCGGTCGGTTCCATACTGGAGGAAATCTTGGTGCCGCCTTGATGTGGCATATTGCTCATTACATAAGACCATGCTTGCTACGACCCGAGACGATTATGGTCTATATCGTTCATGGCAGTCTTTCGCATATTTTTCGGATTTATATTATGGACGCAGGACCGATAGAACCCCATATGAGTTCGTAACATTAAAATCTTTGGGTTTCAGGGTTCAAAACTGGTTGCATATCAACAGAAAAGAAGTCGAACGTACTTCGGGCGCGACGAAACTAATTCGTGATTTGCTGAGCAGCTTTCTATCAATACGAACAGAGTATCGATACTGCGGGATTGCCAGAGTAGCTTTTGGCTACAAGTCGCAGGTTCCAATAATCCATAAAAATTACCATTACAGTTTGTGTATGTATCATGGGGCAAGAGATTCAAATGCTATCCATAGAAGCGCGGCGCTGATTGTCCTTGGGGTTTTGCTGGGGGCTTATAGTGAGCAGGAACTACAGAGCTTATACAAAACAGCGCTGTATAGCTGTGGCATATTTCCGAGGACTCCTTCAGAGATTGGGTATGCTGTTCTAGAGCTCCTGAACGAGCCTGAGAGGGCCTGGTACATTGCGCAGTTTGTTAATCTTGCACCAATAGCGGGGTTAGACATAAATTCTCGTATGGAAGAGTTTATCATGTGCATCAGATAGGATAGGGCGGGAGCAGTGTAGAGGGCGCACGCTGCACTGGTGAGGTATTCTTCACGCTATTCTGTCGCTGCAGCGGCTTAACAATCTAGCTCCACTCTGCATTAATGCTACACGCCAGTGGTTTCATCGGATAAGGCGTTGTTCGTCAGTGACGAAAGAACTCCATTTAGAACGCAGTCTGAATTATTATAGACGATCAGCAATGTTGTTGGTCTTGATAAGTAAACAGGTTGTATGGAAGGCAGGGTTGCTCTTAAGTCTTCATGAGCGATTATCGCCTTACCCAGTTGATTGAGGGATGTCGGTATTCATGGATAGTGGGTCTGCACGGCCGTCATCCTTTTGTAAAATATCATAATCACCTAGTAGCGACAGGGGTACGTTGACGATGTCGCTTGTACTGGGTTTTGCATCTCAGATTTGACAGCATAGCTACGACTTGATCAGTTATGCGGCTCCTTCGTCGAGTTTGGATGGGTCAATGGTTGCGCGGCGCGGTTATTCATTATCGATCCAGCCTGAAAATAGCCCATTACCGTGCCGACGCTACGGTGCTCAGTCATCGCCATCACCTCACCGATCGGCACCCCCTGACGCCCGGCTTCAGTTACAAAGCCAGAGCGCAAGCTATGCGCAGCCCAATCCCCCTCCAGTCCGGCCAGTTTCGCCCGGCGCTGAACAATGCGTGCCACCTGATCCGCCGATAAGCCTGTGGTCCCGACCTTGCCGCCCCTATATATCCGCCGAAACAACGGGCCGCTGTCGGCGGGCGCGGCGGCCAACCAAGCGGCAAGAGCGTCTGCTGCCGCTCCACGCAGTGGCTTGTCGCGGCGCACACCGCCGGTGTCGGTCTTGGTTGCGCCCAGGCCGTACAGCCAGGTGTCGGCATCCAGTAGGCGCACATCGCCCACTTGCAGGCTCACCACTTCCGAACGTCGCCGCCCTCCACCACTCCAGGCGAGCAGGAGCAGGGCGCGGTCGCGAACGCCGCGCACGCCGTCGTCGCAGGTGGCGAGCAGCGCCTGCAACGGCTCGAGCACGATCGCGGTTTTCTTGCGCACGTTCATGCCATGGCGCGACTGCGCCTTGCGCGCCTCGCGCAACAGGGTCTTCAGCGCCGGTGCCTCGGTCGGACTGTCCCATTCATTGATCCGGTGCCATTTGCCCAGTACGGCCAGCCGATGGCTGACCGTGTTGAACGTCAATGGTACCAGCTTGGCTTTGGTCCGCGCGGTGACGAGTGCTGCGTCGATGCTGGGTGGCAACAGGTGCGTCCATGTGCCGTCGGCTAAAGGTCGAGCCTGGTGATCGAGGACGAACTGCACCGCCACGGTAGCGGGGAGCGGCGCATCGCCCAGCGGCAGACCGTAACGCAACTGCAGCTACGCCGACCAGTAGGCGAGGGCGCTGCAGTAACTGCGCAGGGTGTTGGCCGCTGTGCCGGCGGTGATAACGGCCGTGGCGGCCTCTTGCGCGTTGAGCGCGAGGACATAAGGATCGAGTGCTGCTGCGTCGACCAGCGCTAACTGATCGGTGTTATTGAGTAGGTTCATCGGGCTGAAATTTCAGCAGTCGGAAAATAACGGCGGATAACATTCTATTATCAGACCTAATATACGCGGAGATGAGTCATGGCAGTAGGAGTGCCGGAACATGACGTATTCGCGGCGGCCGACGCAGTGCTGGCCCGGGGCGAGCGCCCGACGGTGGAACGCGTGCTCCAGGAACTGGGCCGCGGTAGCCCGGCTCGCGTCGGTGGACTGCTCGATATTTGGTGGGCACTTCTGGCCGAACGCCTGAGCGGCTAGACGCGATTGCCGGCATTACCTAGTGAGGTGTCGCAGGCATTTGTCGCAGTGTGGCGGCAGGCGATCCACTTGGCGCAGGGAATAGCGGAACAAGGCTTAGCGGAACAGCGCCTATTGCTGGGCAGTGAACGCGAGCGACTCGCAGCAATTGAGGGTAAAGCGCATCAGGGTCTAGCAAAGGGGCGCCAACAAGTCTCAGAAGCCGTGGCTGGGCGTCAGGCGGTCGAATCGCGGTTGGTTGACCTGGATCTGCTGTTGGTACAGCGGCAGGCGCAGATCGAGGAGCTGCAGCAACAGCGTGATGCCTTACAACGTGAACGGCATGATGCCCAGCAGCAAAATAAAACACTCCAACAGGAACTCCACTCGCTGCGACTCAAGGCCGAGCAGGAGCGAATCACGCAGGAGAGTTATTTGCGTGGCGTTGAGGACCGAACTCACCGCGAGGTTGATAGGGCCCAGGAGGAGGGGAAAGCCGCAGCAAATCAGTTAAAAGCCGCCAGCCGAAAGCATGACGACCTGCAACGAAAACTAGAGTCGGCCCAGAGCGAACTCAGCCAAGCACAGCAGTGTGCCGCAGCGCAGCTCGCCCGAGCTGAAACCCTGGAGCAGCAATTGATTCAGATACGCCAGCTGCCCGAGATTAAGCGCAAGCCACGAGCTAGAAAAAACTCGGCACCAGGTAATTCCAAAGCCTAATCGCAAGTGTCAGCTAACGGCCGATTCTGTTGAAAAAGTAGCTCCCCTATCTGGCCTGCGGCAAAATATCTGCATTGGCCAGCAGGGAAGCACGCAGCATGATGGGACAGTTATCGAGTGGGCAGGATCGGCTGTTTTACTCGTTCAACCTTGAATATCACATTCCAGCAACTCACCTTCTGCGCAGCATTGATCGGTGTCTCGATCTGAGCGACCTGCGCCATTACCTCGCCGATTTCTATAGCCCGATCGGGCGTCCGTCGATTCATCCTGAACTGATGATCCGCATGCTGATCGTGGGCTATTGCTACGGCATTCGCTCCGAGCGGCGGTTGTGCGAAGAGGCTCATTTGAACCTGGCGTATCGCTGGTTCTGCCGGTTGAGCCTTGAAGATGAAGTCCCCAATCACTCGACCTTTTCCAAAAATAGACACGGCCGTTTTCGGGACAGCGATCTGTTTCGCTGGCTGTTCAATGAAGTGCTGCGTCGTTGCATGGACGCAGGCTTGGTCAAAGGTGAAGGCTTTGCCGTGGACGCCAGCATCATCAAAGCGGATGCCAGCCGGCAGCGAGGTGTACCGGGTGATGAACAGGTCAACTGGAACGATCCGGCCCTGAGCACCCGCGCCGTGCGTGAGTACCTTGAAGGCCTCGATGAAGAGGCTTTGGCCGAAACGCTACCGAAGCGCCTGTCGCTGACGGATCCTCAAGCCCGCTGGACCGCTGCTCCAGGTGGCCCAGCGTTCTACGCTTACTCCACGAATTATCTGATCGATACCGAGCACGGCGTGATCATGGATGTGGAACCCACACCGGCTCATCGAACCGCAGAAGTCGAGAGCACCAAGTCCATGATCGAACGGGTCGAAGCGCAGTTCGACATCAAGCCGGAGCGCCTCATTGGCGATACCGCTTACGGAACCGCGCCGATGCTGGCCTGGATGGTAGAGGAAAAGGACATCGAGCCGCATGTGCCGGTGTGGGACAAAACCGAGCGCAAGAACGACAGTTTTTCGAGCAGCGATTTCCACTGGAATGAAGAGGCTGAGGAATACCGCTGCCCGGCCGGCAACCCATTGCGCAGCGAATGGCGAGCCTTCAAGAATGAACGTTCACACGTCACCAAAGCCAACACCATCATCTTCCGATCCCGGCAGACCGACTGCGCTACGTGTCCGATGAAAGCCAAGTGCTGCCCGAACACTGCGTTCCGCAAGATCGCTCGCAGCGTGCATGAAGCTGCGCGCGAGGTGGCTCGGCGCATTGCAGCAACGCCGGCATATCAGCGCTCTCGCCATGAACGTAAAAAGGTCGAAATGTTGTTTGCCCACCTCAAGCGCATCCTGAAATTGGATCGCCTGAGACTACGTGGCATGAGTGGTGCGACGGATGAATTCACGCTGGCCGCTGCGGTGCAGAACCTACGACGGCTGGCCAAATTTACTTCTCAAGGGCCACCGGTCACGGGATAGGTGCGCCTGCACTCAGCAAAAAACCTCAAATTAACCCACTAACTGAGCAGCAACGGTCAACGAAGGGCCGAGAAACCACTCAATGTGGTGAATCGGTTCTTAGGCGATGGTCGTGCCTGAGTTCAGGTCATTTGAAAATCCGACTTTTTCAACAGAATCGGCCGTTAGCTGCCCCTCGCAGGTGCGGCTTTTTATAAGTGTGAGCGCAATATGTTCAGAGCTGGTCGCCATTTTCGACGTACATCCCACCGATCTCAGTTACAGATCCACCGTTCGAAGAGTCTAGGCCTGCCGAGGTGAATCAAGTATTCGCGTCAGGTTCGGTTGCAATCAGCGATTACTATTCACATCACAGAACATCTTATTCATCGTCCTACAGATATCAAGCTATGAGCGTCTGCACGTTTTACGGAGCCGGCCTTTAAGCAATGCTTCTCCAGTCATCTGTGAGTCCGACACCGCTGTAGCGGATGCTGCCCCCACCGAACCAATCCTCCCGATTTTTTGCCCCGAACGCTGGCGATTAAACTCATCTCGGCCGCCGCGTTTTTCCTGCACCACACTCCGTCCATCCTTTCACTTGCCATTTATCTCAACTGCTGTTGATATAAATCACGACTGGACGTAGGCTCCTGAAAAAGCCGGATCCGTTACGTCGTCGACCTAAAGCTCCAGCGCGTGTGCCATTACAATAATAAGGACACAAGAGATGAAACGTTGGTCAGTACTTGTTGGGTGTTTTCTCGGAATGAGCATTGCGTCGCCGGCCATTCTGCTGATTCCGCTGGGCCTGTTCATGAAGGCGGTGACCGCCGAGTTCGCTTGGTCACGTACCGATTTTGCGATCATCATTTCTATCGCGTCGATCTGCAATGCGCTGGTGATGCCACTGGCTGGCTTCCTCGTTGACCGCTTTGGCGCGCGCCGTGTCGCGCTGGTCGGTACGGTGCTGGGATGCGGCAGCTACATGTGCCTGTCGCTTATTCACTCGCTCCCCGCGTTCGTTGCGATCACGGCGATGAGTGTGGCGTTCGGCAATCTGGCGAGTTATCCGGCCTTCCTATTTTTGACCCAGCGCTGGTTCGATAAACACTTGGGGCTAGCCTTTGCGATCACGTCGTCGGGCCTTGCGGTCGGCACCGGCGCATTCTCGTATCTGATTTCGCAAAACATCGTATTGAACGGCTGGCGCGAGGCGTTTCTGGTGGCCGGGGCGACTGCGCTGGCGATTGGTCTGGTCAATCTCGCAGTGTTTGTTCGTGACAACAACGGGCCGATCCCGGAGGCCGAACGCCGCGCTGAAAAAAGTCAGCTTGAGGTGATCGGCATGACATTGCGGGAGGCCATGGCCACCCGTGATTTCTGGCTGTATTCGTTGGCCTTTGTACTGGTGCTGTTTGGCGTCGTGGGGGCCAGCGTGCACTTGCCGGCGATGCTCTCGGATTGGGGCGCATCCGCCAATCAGATTGCCGGCATTGTTGCGGCGGGTTCTGCCGGATCGTTGTTCGGGCGACTGTTTGGCGGTGCCTTGCTCGATCATCTGCACACCCGAACCGTGGCGGGGATTTTCCTCACCTGCCAGTTGGTTGGCTTTCTGATGCTGCTGGACGGGCTGCACTGGGCGCTGGCTGCCAGTTTCCTGATTGGCGCGACCCAGGGCGCCGAGATCGACATTCTCGGTTATCTGATTTCCCGCCGTTTTGGCAAATTGGCGTATGCGCGGATCTTTGGCAGCGCCTTTTCAGTGACTTTGCTGGGCGCCATTATCGGCCCGTTCGTGTTGGGCATGGTGTTCGATAAAAGCGGCTCGTACCGCACAGCTCTGGTGCTGTTTCCGATACTTCCGGTCGCGGCGTTTGGTTTGTTGTGCCTGTCTGCCAAGTCGCCCGGTCAACCACAGCGGGTGATCGCGCCTGAAGCCACCTAGTAAAAACAAGCAATACGGCCACGGTGCGTGCCTGCGCCGTGGCCGGCTGTAACGCTAATGACTACCTAAAATAAGAATAAAAGGAAATTGTATGCGGCCCCATCAAAACGGGACGAACCGAGTCCGTAAGCATGCGCCTGAATTTGTCCGCGTGACGCTGGCGGCACTGTTGGCAATCTGGGCGGCTCACTCTCTGAATGCTCGTGCCGAAACAAACCCAACACCGCAAAACGTTGTGGGGCAGGTTGCCCCGGAATTGAAGCAACCGGCGAAAAGCCTCGATCAGGCGGCTACCCAAAAAGCCTTGCCCGACAGCCAACTGCTGGGCCACATCATCGAACGCAAAAAGCAGTTCGCGAAGATCGATGCACTGGTTGAACACGGTCAATTGACTGAGCTGCCGCCACCGTCGGAAAGTATCCTTGGTGACGCCGGCGGCTTTCGCAGTGATCTGGCTGATCACGGCATCGGTTTCAACATGTTGAACATGACCACCTTCGCCAATAACTACCTCGATCACGACCGTCATAGACCGCAAGCTTATAGCGGTGAGCGCCCGACGTATTCCTCAAATCTCCTGGTCGGATTCACCTACGATCTGGGGCGGGTCGGTCTCGATAATGGGCAGTTTATTTTTGGCGTCGGCAGCTATTACTCCAGCTGGGATGAAGTGAATCCATCATCGAAATTCAGCTTCACGCGCATCGCCTACTACCAGAGCCTATGGGATAAAACCGTCGAATTCAAAATCGGCGTGCTGCCCAACGATCTGGAATTTATCGGCCCGTTTACCGGCGGAACCTTGGTGGGCGGCACTCAGGGTTTACAAGCGGTGATCCCGTTTCAAGTGGGTTTGAGCCACGCCCCGGTGTCCAGCCCTGCAGCCAACGTCACGTTGAATTACGGCAACTTCTATAACAAATTCGGCGTTCAACGCTCTATCAGTCCTGACGGTATGGGGCCGGAAATCGACCGTCATGCTGGCGAGCTCGATCTGCACGTCGATCACGCCGGCGCGCTGTACATCGATGAGCTCGGCTACAAACGCGCGTCTGCGCCGGGTACACCGTACGCGTGGCTACGAGCCGGTTACATCCATAACACCTCGCAATACACGCAGTTCCTGAGCAATGAGCGCAGTGATGACAACTACGCCGGCTACGTGCTGGGCGACTACCAGTTTTATCAATTCGACAGCGCCATCGCTTCCCGTGGCCTGTACGCCGGGTTTACCTGGATGACCGCGCCTGAAGATCGCAACCTGTTTGACCTGTATTACGGCTTCCGCGTGTTTGCAAAAGGGCCGTTGGACTCGCGTCCATTCGACATGGTCATGCTGGAGTACGGCTACACCAGCTACAGCGATGACGCCAACAAAAAACTCGATACCTTTCATGTGTCCAATGCCGACGACTCGAAATCGACAACGCTCGCCTACAACATGCGCGTTGCCGCCGGCACCTATGTTCGTGCGGGGCTGAGTTACGTCGAACATCCGGCATTCAGTCCGGACGTCAAAGACGCCCTCAACCTGCAAGCCAGTTTCACGCTGTTTTTCTGAACCTTGATTGACCCAAGCACTAATTGCCCCGGTGGATACCGGCGACAGAAAAGGGAGTCTCACCATGAGTGATACGCAAAAAATCTACACACCTTCCACGCCACTGCCACCTGCCCGAACCGGCTTATTGACCGCTTTCGAGCCGGGCACGCGCACGCTGGAAAAAGGCTTTCAAATCGCCCCGCAGTTTCGCCCGATCCCCGTCGACATCGTGTTCGAGAAGGACGTCGTGGTGCAGTTGCGCGATGGTGTGACGATTTACGTCGACGTGTTCCGCCCGGCCGGTAGCGAAAAAGTGCCGGTGATTGTTGCGTGGAGTCCTTACGGCAAAGGGCAGGGCACCTCCGTCAGTGTGATGGGCGTGTTTGGTCTGGTCGGTTTGAACAACAACATCGTGTCCGGGCTGGCCAAGTTCGAAGCGCCGGATCCTGCGTATTGGTGCGCCAACGGTTACGCGATCTGCAACCCGGACATTCGCGGCTGCGTTGATTCCGAAGGCAACAGCGTGCTTTGGGATCGTCAGGACGGTCGCGATTGCCACGACCTGATCAACTGGCTCGCGGAGCAGTCATGGTGCAGCGGTAATGTCGGCATGAGCGGCACCTCGTACCTGGCCGTTTCGCAATGGTTTACTGCTGCCGAGCAGCCTGCGGCGCTGAAAGCGATCAATCCGTGGGAAGGCGTCAGTGACGTGTACCGTGACCTGGTGCTGCGTGGCGGCATGCCTGATCTCGCCTTCGCCGGGATGTTGCAGAAAGGCAGTTTCTTCGGCAAGAACCAGAAAGAAGACATCCTCGCTGAAGCCGCGCGCTACCCCCTGATGAACGAGCTGTGGGAGAACAAAATCCCCGATTTTTCGCGCATCAATGTGCCGGCGTACATCGTCGCCAGCTATTCCAACACGCTGCACACCGCCGGTACGTTCCGCGGGTGGCGACGGATTGCTTCGCAGGACAAATGGCTGCGCATCCACAACACTCAAGAGTGGCCGGATTACTACGACGAAGCGAACGTCGATGACCTGCGGCGCTTCTTCGACCGTTACCTCAAAGGCCAGGCTAACGACTGGGAATCCACCCCTCGCGTGCGTTATGCCGTGCACGACTTCAAAGGCGGCGACCAGGTTAGCGTCGCGGCTGAAGAGTTCCCACCTCAAGGCGCGGTATCGACCAGGTTCTACCTTGACGGTCGCTCGCGCACGCTGACCTCCGAAGCACCGGCAGCCGATGTCGCGGTTTCCTATGGCGTTGCCAACAATCCGAATGCAGTCTCGTTTATCACCCGTTTCGATCAGGTCACCGAGCTGGTCGGCTACCCCAAAGCGCACCTTTGGGTAGAAGCCAAAGGCTCCGACGACATGGACTTGTTTGTGCTGGTGCAGAAACTCGATGCCTATGGCACGCCGCTGCAGCAGTTCACCACGCCGAATCACAGCGCGATGATTCACGATCTCACCGATCACGGCGCGACCATTCTTCGCTACAAAGGCTCGGACGGCCGCTTGCGTGTCTCGGCGCGGCATCTGGACAAAGCGCTTTCAAGCGTAGACGTGCCGGCCCACAGCTTTGATCGTGTGGAGAAGCTCGCTCCGGGCGAGATCGTCGATGTCGAGATCGACCTGTTGCCGCTCGGCATCAAGTTCTACCCCGGCGAACAGCTGCGCTTTGTCATCAGCTCGCGCAACCTCATGGGTACGATGATGCCCGGCATCGCCGAGTACACCGGCGCCAACAGCGGCGAACACGTGATCCACACCGGCGGTGAACACGCCTCCTATCTGCAACTTCCCGTCAAACTCAGTTGATCCTGGTGTGCGCCGTGCTCTTCAAAGGGCAGGGCGCACTTCACCTGTGGCGTTGAAAAGCTTGTATCGATCGCGCCATGGTTTCCTTTCAGGAGATAAATCCATTGATTCTTGTCACCTCGGCCAACGGTAACCAAGGCAAACGGCTGGTGCCCAAACTGCTCGCGTCCGGCCATCCAATACGGGCTTGCGTCAGATCCGAATCCTCCGCCGTGCAACTGCATAAGCTCGGCGTACACCAAGTGCTGGTAGGCGATCTAGCTGATCCGGCGTTTATTGCCCAGGCCATGAAGGGTGTCAAAAGCGTGTACCACATCGGCCCGACGCTGCATCACGACGAACGGGCGATGGGCTTCGCCATGATTGATGCCGCCAGAGCAGAGGGTGTCGAGCACTTCGTGTTCAGTTCTGTGTTGCACGCGATCGCCAGCGACTTGATCCAGCACGAAATCAAGCGCGACATTGAAGAGCACCTGCTGTCTTCCGGGCTCGAATACACCATTCTGCAACCCGCCAATTACATGATGCCTACACGATTGAAAGCCGTGTTCGAGGAAGGCGTGTTCCGCTTGGCGTGGTCGCTGGACAGACGCCAGTCGATGGTCGATCTGGAAGACTTTACCGACGTGGTTGCGTTGGTGCTGTCTGACCGAGAGCGTCACGGCGGGGCAACCTACGAGTTGGTTGGCCCCGGCCGTTTCACCGCGCATGAGATTGGTGCGGTTGCTTCGCAAGTGGTGGGGCGCGAGATCAAGGTCGAGCGCTTCGACGTCGAGGTGTTTGTCCGTGAACGTTTCGGTAATCTTGAGCCCGAAGCGCTTGCGCATATGTTGCGGATGAACCTGGCGATCGCCAGGTATTACAGCAACCATGACTTCGTCGGTAATTCCAATGTGCTGTCCTTTCTACTGGGCCGCGCGCCGACTACGTTCGAAGCGTTTGTCCGCAGGGAATACGCGAGTTTCAAGGAAGGCCTGAAAACCCTTTCCGATTGAAGCTCCTAGCGTATTTCTGTTCCCTGAGCCGCTCGTGCAATGCGACGGCTCACGTGTAAATCCAAGGCTATTAGCGTTTCAACTGACTCCCATCTTTATTGGCCATTGGCCGAGCCGCACGCCTACGCGATAGGCTCCAAACGTTAGAAATGCAGCGCCTCTGAATCCAAAAAAACAACAACAACAAGAAGCCCTCATATGCTCAGTTTGCCTTGGTGTTCTCTGCCGTTTCCGTTCGGCTTCGGATTTGCCTCGCCAGCGTGCCAAGGTGCGTTCCGATGATGGGCCGCGCACTCGGCAATCTGTCGGTTGGCAGCAAGCTGTGGCTGGGTTTTGGCTTGGTGTTGTTGTCCACATTGGCCGTAGCAGCGACAGCGTTTTACGCTTTCAACGTACTCGAAACCCGCGCCAGGAAGATGAACGATGTCGCCGCCGTTGAATCGTTGATTCTGCAAGCACAGGTCGCGGTCAAGGCGTTCGGCCTGAACCTGGCCGAGGACGAAGCCAACAAGGTCGCCGGGCTTACCGCCGAGCTGGTGGCGTTGCTGGAAAAATCGCAAATGGACAAGGGGCAGGGCGCCTCCAAAGAAGCCACCCACGATTATCTCGCCCAGTTCGAACGGTATGCCCAGGCCCAGCGCGATGCCCGCGAGGCTCGCCTGCGCATGCAGCAACTGGCCCAAGTGGTGGGTGAACGTTTCACGGTGGTAATGCTCGATCAACTCGACGCGGTCAACCTGCTGGCTTCGCGCACTCAGCCGGCGGACGCGGTACGCATGCTGCAACTGGAACAAGCCTCCACGCTGCGCGACAGACTGGCGAACCTGCGTGACAGCGAACTGTATTTCACCCTGCAAGGCAGCACCGAAGAGCGCAACGCCTGGGAAGCGCGGGTCATTGAACTGCGCTCTTACATGGAAAATCTCGAACTGCGCCTCGAAGGCTCCGAGCGCGAATCGCTGACTCAGGCCCGTGCAGCGCTGGATGAATACCGCGCCGCGTTCAATGGTTACGCCGCGAGCCGTGAGCAAACCAGCGACAGCCAAGCGGCAATGAACGGCTCCGCTGAGAAAGTCAGTCAATTGCTCAGCGAAGTTCGCGCCACACAGGTTCAAGCCTCGCAGGCGATGGGTCAGCGGGTATCGCGGCTGTTGGCGGGAATGGTGCTGTTGGCGCTCGCCCTTGGCGTCGGCGCGAGTGTGTTGATTCGTCGCTTGATCCTGCAACCGCTGCGTCAAGCTGTTGAGCTGACCCGCCGCGTAGCGTCGGGCGATCTAAGCGCGCAGATCGATGCCGCAGGACGCCGTGATGAGCTGGGCCAGTTGCTCGGCAGCGTCGGCGTCATGCTGGAAAGTTTACGGGGGCTGATTGGCCGGATTGGCCAAGGCGTCGGGCAATTGAACCAAGCCGCCGACAGTCTGGCGCAGGTCACCGAGCGCACGCGTCAAGGCGTCGACTCGCAGCGTGAAGAAACCGAACTGGCGGCCACCGCGATGCAACAGATGGCCGCAACGGCCCAGGACGTTGCGCGCAATGCCAGTCAGACCCGCCATGCCGTCGAACAGGCCAATGATCAGGCGCGCAAAGGTGAAGCACTGGTGCATCAGGCGACCAGCAAGATCGGTCACCTGGCCGAAGAAATGAGCGGCTGTTCCGACGCCATGGGCTCGCTGCTCAACGAAAGCGCAGCGATCGGCAAGGTACTCGACGTGATCAGTGCCCTGGCCGGGCAGACCAATCTGCTCGCCCTCAATGCAGCGATTGAAGCAGCACGGGCCGGCGAAAACGGTCGTGGTTTTGCTGTGGTCGCAGACGAGGTACGCAACCTGGCCCGGCGCACGCAAACCTCCACTGACGACATCGCCGCCATCATTCAACAGTTGCGAATCGTCGCTGAAAACGCCGCCAGTCGCTTGCAGGGCAGTCAAGTGTTGACCGGCGAAAGCGTGGTGCTCGCCGCACAAGCGTCACAAGCGCTGCAGGAAATCGCGGCGGCGGTGTCAACCGTCGAGCAGATGAGTCAGCAGATCGCGGCGGCCGCAGAACAGCAGAGCGCCGTGGCCGAGCAGGTCGGCGAAAGCATGCAACGGGTGCGTGCGGTGTCTGAACAAAGCACCGCTGCCAGCGGCTTGCTCGACGCCTCGGTGCGCGGCCTGGAACAGGTGGGCGGCGCGCTCAACGCAGCCGTTGGTGGGTTTCGAACGGTGTCTTGAAACAGGTTCATTTGCAGTCATGAGGCTGAGTACGGCGGCACGTTCTGTCGGTTCATCTCTAAGCAAACAACAACAAGAGTGGAGGCAGATATGAGTTCGCTAAATGAAAATTCGATCCCTGGGTCGTTGGCTTCACTGGATAGCGACCGGGATGAAACGCAGGAGTGGCTAGAGTCGTTGGAAGCCGTCGTGCGCGATGGCGGCTCCGAGCGCGGCCAGTTTCTGCTCAAACAGTTAGAGCAACACGCAAGAGCACTTGGCATCACCTCGCATGTGCACCCGTACTCGGCGTATCGGAACACAATTCCGATTGAACGGCAGGGTCCCTACCCGGGGGACCTTGCTGTCGAGGAACGGATCACGTCGATCATTCGCTGGAATGCATTGGCCATGGTGGTGCGCGCCAATCAGGCCTACGGGGATCTGGGTGGGCATATCGCAAGTTATGCGTCCGCCGCAGAAATCTTCGAGGTCGGTTTCAATCATTTCTTCCGTGCCCGCGACGAAAGTCACGGCGGCGATCTGGTGTTTTATCAGCCGCACTCGGCACCGGGTGTCTACGCCCGTGCATTCCTTGAGGGCAGATTGTCCGAAGAACAACTGGCTAACTATCGACAGGAAGTTGGTGGCAACGGCTTGAGCTCCTACCCACACCCTTGGTTGATGCCAGACTTCTGGCAGTTCCCGACCGGGTCGATGGGCATTGGTCCGATCAGTGCGGTCTATCAAGCGCGTTACATGCGCTACCTCGAACACCGCAATCTGGCCGAAACCGCCGACCGGCATGTGTGGGGCGTGTTTGGTGACGGTGAAATGGACGAGCCTGAATCGATCGCCGGGCTCACGCTCGCGGCGCGGGAAAAACTCGACAACCTGACCTTTATCGTCAACTGCAACTTGCAGCGCCTGGACGGACCGGTACGTGGCAACGGTCAGGTCATTCAAGAACTCGAAGCGTTGTTCACGGGCGCCGGCTGGAATGTAGTCAAAGTCATTTGGGGCTCGGACTGGGATCCGTTGTTTTCGCGGGACACCAACAACGCCTTGTTGCAACGTTTTGCCCAGACCGTCGACGGTCAATATCAGACACTCGGTTCCAAGGACGGCGCCTACAACTTGCTGCACTTTTTCCAGCAGGATCCAGAGATCAAGGAATTGGTCTCGCACATGTCCGATGCCGAAATCGATGCGCTGAAGCGCGGCGGTCACGATTTTCGCAAGCTGCACGCAGCGTTCGCCGCAGCCAAAGCGCACAAGGGCCGGCCAACCGTGATCCTCGCCAAAACCAAAAAAGGTTACGGCATGGGCGGCGCCGGCGAATCGCGGATGACTTCTCACCAGGCCAAGAAGCTCGATATCGATGCGCTGAAGGCGTTCCGTGACCGTTTCGCGCTGCCACTCTCGGACGATGATGTCGCGCAACTGCGCTTCTATCGCCCGGCAGAAGACAGCCAGGAAATGCGTTATCTGCGTGAACGCCGAACTTCGCTGGGTGGCTACATGCCGGCGCGACAGAAGGGCAGCGAGCACGTCGCCATCCCGGCGTTGGCTGACTACGCGCGCTTCGCCTTCGAAGCCGACGGCAAGGAAATGTCTACCACCATGGCCGTGGTGCGCATGCTGGGCGGCTTGCTCAAAGACAAAGAACTCGGGCCGCGCGTCGTCCCGATCGTTGCCGATGAAGCGCGTACCTTTGGCATGGCCAACCTGTTCCGCCAGATCGGTATCTACTCGCCGCTCGGGCAACTTTACGAGCCAGAAGATGCCGGTTCGATGCTCTATTACCGTGAAGCCCGTGACGGCCAGCTATTGGAGGAGGGCATCACCGAAGCCGGTGCATTGTCGTCGTGGGTCGCTGCCGCGACGTCTTACAGCGCGCACGGCAAACCGATGCTGCCGTTCTACATCTATTACTCGATGTTCGGTTTTCAGCGCGTCGGCGATCTGATTTGGGCTGCGGCCGATCAACGCGCTCGTGGCTTTTTGCTCGGCGCCACCGCCGGGCGCACGACGCTGGGCGGGGAAGGGCTGCAACACCAGGATGGCAGTAGCCATGTGGTGGCAGCGACCGTTCCCAATTGCCGCGCCTATGACCCGGCCTTCGCCGGTGAGCTAGCGGTGATTGTCGACCATGGCATGCGCCAGATGATGGAACGCGATGTCGATGAGTTCTATTACATCACCGTGATGAACGAGAACTATGCCCAGCCTTCTTTGCCGTCCGGTGTGGAAGATCAAATCATTCGCGGCATGTATCGCTATGCCGTGACGCATGCCCCGGCGTCGCGTGGAACCGTGCGGTTGCTGGGCTCCGGCACTATTTTGCGCGAAGTGATCGCCGCATCTGAGCTGCTGGCAGCTGACTGGCAGGTGTCCAGCGAGGTGTTCAGCGTCACCAGTTTCAGTGAACTGGCTCGTGAAGCGCGGGAAGTGGAACGACGTAATCGTCTGAATCCCACTGAGCCTGAGCAAATCAGCCATCTCTGTGCCTCGCTGACTGGCAACGCGCCGGTGATTGTTGCCTCCGATTATGTTCGCGCCTGGCCGCAACTGATCGCCAGTTACGTCGAAGCACGCTTCATCGCCCTGGGCACCGACGGCTTTGGCCGCAGCGATACCCGTGCCGCGTTGCGCAGCTTCTTCGAAGTCGATCGGCATCAAGTGGTGCTGGCTGCACTGGACGGTCTGGTGCGTGACGGCAGCTTGCCGCGTCAGGTGCTGGCCGAGGCCGTTGAACGCTATGGCCTGAAAGGTGATAGCCCGGCGCCGTGGACACGCTAAGCGGTTTTCTCTTCGCACGCGCTCAATGAGCGCTCCCTCCGTTGCGTGAGCGCGCAACGGATCTATTTCTGGGCGACCGTACGTCATGAGTGAAATCAGAGAAATTCATGTCCCTGACATCGGGGACTTCAAAGACCTGCCGGTGATCGAGGTATTGGTCAAACCGGGCGATAAAGTAGCGTTTGATGACCCACTGCTGACGCTGGAATCGGACAAGGCCTCGATGGACGTGCCGAGCCCTGGTGCCGGCACCGTTGTGGCGGTGACGATCAAGGAAGGCGATCGCGTTTCCAAGGGCAGTTCGATCCTCACGTTGCAGATGGCGATTGATGAAGCACCGGTTGTTCGGTCGGCAATCAGTAGCCCCGTTGTGGCCGATCCAATCGTAAACACTCCTGCTATCCCAGTAGTCGCCAAGACGACTGCGCCAGCCGTGAGTATTTCCGGACCTAAACCTCACGCCAGTCCGTCAGTACGCAGTTATGCGCGCAAGCTGGGCGTGGACGTCAGCCGTGCGATTGCCACCGGCAAGGGCGGGCGACTGCTTCGTGAAGATATCGAGCGTTTCGTCAAGGACGCTCTGCTGCGTCTGGACAGTTCCGCGCCGCGTCCCGATCAAACCGGTGGACTCAATCTGCTGCCGTGGCCGGACATCGATTTTGCCAAATTCGGCACGGTCGAGAAGGTCGCGATGTCGCGTATCAAAAAGATCTCCGGCGCAAATCTCGCCCGCAACTGGGTGATGATCCCCCACGTCACCAACAACGAAGAAGCCGACATTACCGAGCTGGAAGCCTTTCGCGTGCAGCTCAATCTGGAAGGCGGCAAGGACGCGATCAAGTACACCCTGCTCGCGTTTTTGATCAAGGCCGCGGTCGCCACCTTGAAAGCCTTCCCATCGTTCAACAGTTCGCTGGGCAACGAAGACGGCGAGCCGATCCTGATTCTCAAGCAGTACTTCCACATCGGTTTTGCCGCTGACACGCCGAACGGTCTGGTGGTGCCGGTCATTCGCGATGCCGATCAAAAAGGTATTGGCCAGATCGCCACGGAATGCGCCGAACTGGCGCGCAAAGCCCGGGACGGCAAGTTGGGCCCCGCGGACATGAGCGGCGGAACTTTCACCGTTTCCAGCCTGGGAGGCATTGGCGGCACCGGTTTTACGCCGATTATCAATGCGCCGGAAGTGGCGATCCTCGGTGTCACCCGCGCGCAAATCAGACCGGTGTGGGATGGCAACGCCTTCGCGCCGCGACTGATTCTGCCCATGGCGTTGTCATGGGATCACCGCGTTGTCGATGGCGCGGCGGCAGCACGCTTCCTCCAGCATCTGGCGGCTCTGTTGGCAGATTTCCGTCGAATTACGCTGTGAGGAAATGGCCATGAGTCAGATTATTGAAGTGAAGATGCCCGGTATCGGCGATGCCGCCGCCATGCCGGTGATTGAAATACTGGTCAAGGTTGGCGACGTGGTAGCAGTCAATGACGCGATCTGCACGCTGGAATCCGACAAGGCGACGATGGATGTACCGTCGTCTGCCGCCGGTGTGGTCAAGGAAATAAGGGTCAAGGTTGGCGAGAAGGTCGGCGAAGGCGCGGTGTTGTTGACGCTGGAGTCGAATGAGTCGGCCATTCAACCAACGCCAACGCCAGCAGCGGCTGCAACCGGCGGCAGCGCTGAGTTGCAGTGCGACGTACTGGTGCTCGGCGGCGGTCCCGGTGGTTACTCCGCTGCATTCCGCTCGGCCGATCTGGGCCGCAAAACCATGATTGTCGAGCGCTACGCCGCATTGGGCGGTGTGTGCCTGAACGTCGGTTGCATCCCTTCCAAAGCGCTGCTGCATATCGCCTCGGTCATAGAGGAAGTCCCGCATCTGGCGTCACTGGGCATTGACTTCGGTGCCCGACAGGTTGATATCGACAAGTTGCGCGCGCACAAAGAATCGGTGGTCCACAAGCTCACGGGTGGCCTCGCCGGCATGGCCAAGGGGCGCAGTGTCGAGGTCGTGCGCGGCGTTGGCCGGTTCCTCGATTCGCACCGTATCGAGGTCGCTCTGTGTTCCGGTTCCGGCCAGGAGCACACGGGCGAGAAACAAGTGATTTGCTTCAAGCAATGTGTGATTGCCGCTGGCAGTCAGGCCGTCAAGTTGCCGTTTATGCCGCAGGATCCGCGCGTCGTTGATTCCACCGGTGCGCTGGAACTCAGAGCTGTGCCCAAACGCATGCTGGTGGTGGGCGGCGGGATTATCGGTCTGGAAATGGCCACGGTGTATTCGGCGCTGGGTGCGCGTATCGATGTGGTCGAGATGCTGGATGGCTTGATGAAAGGCCCGGATCGAGACCTGGTCAAAGTCTGGGAAAAGCACAACAGCCATCGTTTCGATCACCTGATGTTGAACACCCGCACGGTGAAAGCCGAGGCCAGCGAGCAGGGCATCTGGGTGACCTTTGAGGGTGAAAAAGCACCCGCTGAACCCCAGTGCTACGACCTGGTGTTGGTCGCGGTCGGTCGTAAACCCAATGGCAACCAGCTCGATGCCGAGAAGGCCGGTGTCACTATCAATGAACGCGGTTTCATCCCCGTCGATAAGCAACTGCGCACCAACGTGCAGCACATCTTCGCGATTGGCGACATCGTCGGCCAACCGATGCTGGCCCACAAAGCCGTTCACGAAGGTCATGTCGCCGCTGAAGTCGCGGCAGGTGAAGCCCTGAACAACGCAGAACTGGCGCGCAGCCGTTTTGAGGCGTTGCAGATTCCCGGCGTTGCCTACACCAACCCGGAAGTGGCCTGGGCCGGCCTGACTCAGCAAGAAGCCAAAGACAAAGGCATCAAAGTCGAGGCCGCGGTTTTCCCGTGGGCCGCGTCCGGACGCGCGATTGCCAATGGCCGAGACGAAGGTTTCACCAAGCTTTTGTTCGATGCCGAAACGCATCGAGTGGTTGGTGGAGGCATTGTCGGCACAGGTGCGGGCGACCTGATCAGCGAGGTATGCCTGGCTATCGAAATGGGCGCCAACGCAGAGGACATCGGCAAGACCATCCATCCCCATCCGACACTGGGTGAAACCGTGGGGATGGCCGCAGAAATGGCCCATGGCACTTGCACCGACTTGCCTGCGGCACGTCGCAAAGACGCGTGAAGGAGGGAATGACCATGAATGCCTGCAATGAGGCAACCCTGGCGGACTTGACCCACTGGGTGGGCCGCGAGGAACTGCGTAGTGACTGCATCGATCAACGCACGGCACAGGCGCTGGCTGCGACGCTCGACCTTGATTCCGATTCAGTTCAAGTCGGCGCCGAGTTACCGCCCTTGTGGCACTGGGTGTACTTCTCGCCAAATGCCCGACACAGCGAAATTGGCGTCGACGGGCATCCGCAACGCGGTGGTTTCCTCCCGCCAGTGAACCTGCCCAACCGTATGTGGGCCGGCGGGCGCTTGAGCTTCGAGCAACCGCTGCGCGTCGGTGAAGCCGTCACCCGGGTTTCGCGCATCCTGCGCTGCGAGCGCAAATCCGGCCGCAATGGCGAGCTGCTGTTTGTCACCGTCGAGCACAAGGTTTCTGGTGAGCGTGGTGTGTGTGTGGTGGAGGAACAGGACATTGTCTACCGCCAGCCAGCGCCTCAAGGAGCGCCCCTTGCCGGCGAAGCGACGGAGCGCCTTGGCGAATTCCGCCGGCTGATTCATCCGGACCCGGTATTGCTGTTTCGTTATTCGGCACTGACGTTCAACGGCCATCGCATTCACTACGACAAGCCCTACGCCACCGGGGAAGAAGGCTATCCGGGCCTCGTCGTGCAGGGCCCGCTGGCCGCGACATTGCTGCTCGAAGCGTTTCGCGCGGCGCACCCGGACAAGCGCATACGACGCTTCGCTTTCCGCGCGATCGGCCCGCTGTTCGACACGGCGGACTTTGCAGTGTGCGGCCAGCTCACCGGCCCGGGCAGCGCCGATCTTTGGACCGACTGCAACAGGCGCTCGACGATGAAAGCTGAAGTCACGTTCGACTGACACCCAAGCGTTTTCAAAAAAGGTGCCGCTGTGCAGAAGCGCCAAGGGCACTGCTGCGCCGCGATCCCTATAAACAAGACAGGAAACCGACATGACCATGCTCTACGCCCCCGATGAACACCAGGAAATCCGCGACGCCGTCCGCGCTCTGTGCAGTGAGTTTCCAGACGAATACCACCGCAAGATCGACGAACAGCGGGCCTACCCGGAGGCCTTTGTCGATGCACTGATCAGCGCGGGCTGGCTGTCGGCGATGATCCCGGAAGAATACGGCGGCTCGGGTCTGGGGTTGACTGAGGCGTCGGTGATCATGGAAGAGATCAACCGTTCTGGCGGTAACTCCGGCGCGGTCCATGGCCAGATGTACAACATGAGCACGCTGCTGCGTAACGGCAGCACCGCGCAGAAAGAAAAGTACCTGCCAAAGATTGCCGCCGGCGAGTTGCGCATCCAGTCGATGGCGGTCACCGAGCCAACCACGGGCACCGACACCACCAAGATCAAGACCAACGCGGTGAAGAAGGATGGACGCTATGTGGTCAACGGCCAAAAGGTGTGGATCTCGCGGGTGCAGCACTCCGACCTGATGATTCTGCTCGCACGCACCACGCCGCTGACCGAGGTGAAGCGCAAGTCTGAAGGCATGTCGATTTTCATCGTCGACCTCAAAGACGCCATCGGCAAGGGCCTGACCGTGCAGCCAATCCCCAACATGGTCAATCACGAGACCAACGAGCTGTTCTTCGACAGCCTGGAGATCCCTGAGGAAAACCTGATTGGCGAGGAGGGCAAGGGTTTCAAATACATCCTCGACGGGCTTAATGCCGAGCGCACCTTGATCGCCGCTGAATGCATCGGCGACGGTTACTGGTTCATGGAGCGCGCGGTCAAATACGCCAACGAACGCGTGGTGTTCGACCGTCCCATCGGGCAAAACCAAGGCGTGCAATTCCCGATTGCCGACGCCTTCATCGAGATCGAAGCCGCCAACCTGATGCGTTTCAAGGCCTGCCAGCTGTTCGACGCGCACCAACCCTGTGGCGCCCAGGCCAACATGGCCAAGTACCTCGCCGCCAAAGCGTCGTGGGAAGCCGCGAACGTTTGCCTGCAAACCCACGGCGGGTTCGGCTTCGCCAATGAATACGACATTGAGCGCAAGTTCCGCGAGACCCGGCTGTACCAGGTCGCGCCGATCTCCACCAACCTGATCTATTCCTACGTCGCTGAGCACTTGCTCGGGCTGCCGCGTTCTTTCTGAGGACTCCGTTATGGCTTCTACCCAACCGGTACTTGCGCTAGAAGGGATCACGGTGGTCTCGCTCGAACACGCCATCGCAGCACCTTTGGCCACGCGTCATCTGGCTGATCAGGGCGCTCGGGTGATCAAGGTCGAGCGTCCGGGCAGCGGCGATTTCGCCCGCGCCTATGACGCGCGCGTCGATGGCTTGGCCTCGCATTTTGTCTGGGTCAACCGCTCGAAAGAGAGCCTTGCGCTCGACCTGAAACAACCCGAGGCACAGGAGATTCTGATGAAGCTTCTGGCCGAAGCCGATGTATTGGTGCAGAACCTTGCGCCGGGCGCGGCTGCCCGATTGGGGCTTTCATACGAAGCACTGGCTGAGAAAAACCCGAAGCTGATCGTCTGTGACATTTCGGGATACGGCGAGGGCGGACCGTACACCGAGAAAAAGGCTTACGACTTGCTGATTCAGAGCGAGGCCGGCTTCCTGTCTATCACAGGTACACCGGAAGAACAGGTCAAGGCCGGTATTTCTATCGCCGACATTGCGGCGTGCATGTACGCCTACACCAATATCCTCGCGGCGCTGATCGAACGCGGCAAAACCGGTCGTGGCCGGCGCATCGAGATCGCGATGATTGATGCGATGGTCGAGTGGATGGGCTTCCCGATGTACTACGCCTACGAAGGGCAGGAGCCGCCGCGCCGTACCGGTGCTTCCCACGCGACGATTTACCCCTACGGGCCGTTCCGCGCCGGCGATGGCCGTACCGTCATGCTCGGCCTGCAGAACGAGCGAGAGTGGGCGGTGTTCTGCGACAAGTTACTGGGCGACGCAGCACTCGCCACGGATGCGCGGTTTGCCAGCAACGCGCTGCGCACCGCCAACCGCGAAGTCTTGAGCAATTTGATCGAGCAGAACTTCGCGAGCCTTAGCGCTGATGAAGTGATGACTCGCCTCGATGCCGCCGACATCGCCAATGCCAACGTCAGCACCATGAACGACATCTGGAACCATCCGCAACTCGCCGCGCGTCAGCGCTGGACGACCGTGAACACGCCCGCAGGCCCGATACCCGCACTGCAACCACCGGGCATGGGCGGTGAACATCCCGCGCGCATGGGGCCGGTGCCGGCACTCGGGGAACATACCGCCGCGATTCTTCGTGAACTGGGTTACGCCGACCGCGCCGATGAACTGCGCGACAGGAAGGTAGTGTGATGGCGATTCGACAATTGAATCTGGCGCGGGCGCGCACCTTTCTGTTCGTACCGGCGAACCGTCCGGAACGCATTGGCAAAGCGCTGGCCAGCGGCACCGACGTCGTCGTGGTCGATCTTGAAGACGCGGTGGCACCGGTCGACAAGCCGGCGGCGCGCCTGGCCCTGCTGGCCTGGCTGGATGAGCATCCCGATGAGCGTGTGACGGTGCGCATCAATGCCGCCGACACGCTGTGGCATGAGCATGATCTGGCAGCCTGCCGGCACACCGGCATCGCTGCCGTGATGCTGCCAAAAGCCGACAATGCGGCGCAGGTGCAGCACGCCCATCATGTCACCGGCAAACCGCAGTTGTGCATCATCGAGACCGTGCAAGGCATTGACGCCCTGGCGCATATCGCCAGCGCGCCGGGTTGCGCGCGGTTGATGTTCGGCAAGCTGGATCTGGCCGTCGAACTCGATCTGATCCCCGACGAATCAGACCCCGAAGAACTGGTGTTTCTGCCTTGGCGCGCCATGCTCGTACTCTCGAGCAAACGGGCGCGATTGCCGGCGCCGGTCGATGGCGTGTTCACCGCCATCGGTGATCAACCGGGGTTGGCCCGGTACGTCGCTCGTGCGCATCGACACGGGTTTAGTGGCCAGTTGTTGATTCATCCCAGTCAGGTCACGGAAGCCGCAGCCGGCTTCACGCCCTCGGCGCAGGAAATTGAATGGGCGCAAGCCGTTTGCCAGCTCGGTGACGCCGCCGGCGGTGGGGTGGTGGTGCTCGACGGCCGAATGATCGACGCGCCGGTGATGGCGCGGGCGCGGAACATTCTTGCCTTGGCGGCGGAGTTTGGTCTCGCTACCTGAAGCGTCGTTCTTTTCTATTTCGGAACAACACTTCGGCCCATTCACAAATTCTTAAAAGTGGCCCATCTCAATACTATCGAGGTGTGGCAACCGCAGCCGAATTCGCCTTGCGCCGGGTATTCCCACCGCAGGCCAAACGTTTCAAATGCAGGAGCATGACCCATGGAAAATAACGCAAACAAAAAACCGATGGCCATGAGTGGAGCCCGCAACGGAGTACGCAACGGGGCCGATTACATCGCCTCGCTGCAAGACGGTCGCTCCGTGTGGATTGATGGCGAGCGGATCAAGGACGTGACGGTGGATCGCCGTTTCCGTGGCGCGATTCAATCCATCGCTGATCTGTATGACATCCAGTGCGATCCCGCCCTGCAGGACAAGATGACCTTCGAATCACCGACCTCCGGTGCGCGCGTCGGTCGCTCGTTCATGTTGCCGCGCTCGGCTGACGATCTGCGTCTGCGCCGGGAAATGATGAAGACCTGGATGGACGCGGTCGGCGGCATGATGGGCCGCACACCGGACTTCCTTAACGTCATGGTCAGCGCGCACGCCTCGGCGCACGAACTGTTCGCTGCCGGCGGTGAGCAATTCGGGCAGAACATTCTCAAATACCATGAGTTCATCCGTGAAAACGACCTTGCGCTGACTCACTCGCTGGTGTCGCCAGACATCGACAAGCGCCTGCAAATGTTCGAGCAGCCGGGCGACATGGTCATGCGTGTGGTGCGCGAATCCGATGCCGGCATCTACGTGTCCGGCGCGCGTTCGGTGGCCACCCTCGGCCCGTTGGCCAACGAAGTGCTGATCATGCCGGCGGCGGCGAAATTCCCGCTGGTGGCAGATGCCGAAGCCTACGCGGTGGGTTTCGCGGCACCTATCGATACCCCCGGAATGAAGATGATTTGCCGTCCTTCGTTGCCAGCGAAGGGCCGGTTCGCCAACGACCCGCTGACCGGACGCATGGACGAAATGGACGCCGTGCTGTGGTTCGAAGAGGCGTTTATCCCGTGGGAACGGGTGTTCATGTACCGCAGCATCAAAGCGGTTGAATCGGCGATGAAGTCGCCATCCGGCCCGCACGGTTCGCACCAGTCCGCCACGCGGTCGCTGGCGAAGATGGAGTTCCTGCTGGGCATCGCCTACAACCTGACCGAAGTGAACCACAGCCGTTTCCCCAACGTCATGGTGCAACTGTCGGAATTGGTCGCTTACGTCGAAACCCTGCGCGCGATGATTCGTGTCGCTGAAATCGACTGCGTGCCGGGCCCCGGTGGCACCGTTGTGCCGTACGAGCAGCCGCTGAATGTGGTGCGCGCGCAATACCCGGCGATGCATGCGCGGGCGCTGGAAATCCTCCAGTTGCTCGGCGCTGGCAACGTGGTGGTGGCGCCAACGGTCGAGGATCTCTACAGCGAAAACGGCCCGGCCATCGAACGTTATTGCGCCGGGGCGGATATCCCCGCCGAACGCAAAATGCAGCTGTTGCGGCTGGCCTGGGACGCGTCCTGTTCGTCGTTCGCGGGGCGCCAGAACCTGTACGAAAAGTTTTTCTCGGGCGATCCATGGCGCAACGCGCAAATGCGTGGCGAACGCTATCCCGGTGCTCGTGAGGCGCAAGACCGCGTGTGGGCGTTCCTTGATCGCAATAGCGAATGGGATCAGCGCATCAACGGCCAATAAGCGAAACCTGCCGTAGCTTCGGCGACAACGATGCTGCGGCAAGCCAGCAAAATAGTAATGTGCGGAGTTTTGTATGCCTCGTATCCAGCTGCCCACCCCCGACGAAGAACCCGAAGCCTTTGCGCTGCTGCGCGCCAAGCGTGGCCACGCGCCGAATGCGCAGATCTTTCGCACCCTGGCGACTTGCCCGGAGATTCTCGAGGTTTTCATTCCCATGGCCGACGCGGTGCGCAACGGCTGTGGCATCGATCCGAAACTGCGTGAGATGGCCATCGTCATGGCGTGCCAGACCATGGGCACCCATTACGAACACGATCCGCATTGGAATCGGGCCCTCAAGGAAGGCGTGCCAAAGGAACAGATGCAAGCGCTGTGGGACTTTGAAAAGAGCGCGCTGTTCTCCGATCTGGAGAAGGCCGTGCTGCGCCTGGCCCGGGACGCAACCCGCGCGCCGGCGCAGGTCAGCGACAAGGTCTGGGAAGACGTTTACCTGGGCCTGGGGCAAAAGCAGAGCGTGGCGCTGCTGTTCAATATTGGTTGGTACAACATGACCGGTCGGTTGACTGGCCCCCTCGAGTTGAGCAACGAGGCCGATTTCACTCGGCTCTGAAAAGACATCAGGAGAATTGACATGCCATTGCCAACACCGGTCTATTACCCACCGTTTAATATCACCCGCTCAAGTCACGCCGTCATCACTTCGCGTGACCTGGAAGCCAGTCGCGATTTTTACGAACAGGTCATTGGCCTGGTGCTGACCGAACGCGATGCCGACACCTTGTATTTCCGTGGCCTGGAAGAGGTTTGTCACCACAGTCTGGTGATCAAGCGCCACGACGGCGAGCACTCTGCTGAAGCCATCGGCTTCCGGGTGTACACCGAAGAAGAGCTGGACAAGGCCGCGCATTTCTATAAATCCAAAGGCCTGCCCGCCCGCTGGATCGAAGTGCCGCATCAGGGCCGCACGCTGCTGGTCAACGACCCGGCCGGCACCCCGGTGCAGCTTTGCGCCACGATGACCACGACGCCGCGCGTGTACACGCAATTTCAGGACTTCAAGGGTGGCGCGGCGATGCGCTTCGACCACTACCAGATTCAAGTGCCTAACGTGCAGGAGCAGACCGATTTCTACGCAGAGATGGGTTTTCGCATCTCCGAATACATGGCGCTGGACGAGAAGTTGATTGCGACTTTCATGTTCCGCAAACCGGGCACCCAGGACATCGTGTTTCTGGAAAACCCCGGGCCGCGTCTGCACCACTTTGCTTACACCGTATCTGACTCCCACAGCATCCTGCGCGCCTGCGATATCGCCGGCAATCTGGGCATGGGTGATGTCGTTGAGCGCGGCCCCGGTCGACACGGCCCGGCCGGCGTGTTGTTCGTGTACCTGCGCGATCCCGATGGCCATCGGGTCGAGTTGTTCTGTGATCACTATCTGTTGATCGATATCGAGGTCGAGCCTGTCGCGTGGGACGTGCGCAAGCCCGGCCTGGCGCTGCGTTGGGGCATGCCACCGCAGGAATGCTGGTTTAACGAGACCACCGCGTTCAGCGGCATTGCGACCAAACAGCTTGATCACGAGCGCGGCCCGTTGGTCACCCTTGAGACGTATCTGGCGGACAAGGCCCGCGTCAGAGCCGCCAAATAGCGCAGCAGGGGCCACTTCGGTGGCCCTTCGCAGCGTGGCGGTTTCGATAACAAGAAGACTGGAGGCATTCACCATGACGACACACACAGCAACTCAAACAGATCCTTCCAAAGCCGGGCCGAGCTTCGACAGCCGTGCGCTGCGTGACGCTTTTGGCTCGTTTGCCACGGGAGTGACGATTGTCACCACGGCCGGGCCTGACGGCGTCGACATCGGTTTGACCGCGAACAGTTTTTCTTCGGTGTCGCTAGATCCGCCGATGGTGCTTTGGAGCTTGGCGCGCACCTCGTTGAACATGGATGCCTTCCGCAACAACGGGCATTTCGCCGTGCATATCCTCTCCGCAGACCAGGAAGCGTTGTCGTCGCGCTTTGCGAGTAAAGGCATTGACCGTTTCGAAGGACTTACGCTGGATCGCGGCCCGGACGGCGTGCCGTTGTTGCCGGACTGCATGGCGCGTTTCACATGCAAACTCGCCTATCAGTACGAGGGCGGCGATCACGTCATTTTTGTCGGCGAGATTGTCGATTTCGGTCACTCGGCGCGCAAGCCACTGGTGTTCCATGGCGGCCGCTACGGCATGTTGCTGCCAAAGCAAGCCGTCGCCTCCGTTGAATCGGCAGATGAATTCAGCAACCTTTCTTCCGATGATCTGCTGTATCAGGTGTCGAATGCTTACTTGCGCACGCGCCAGAGCGTGATTGAAAAGCTTGAATCGCGGCAGTGGACGGCCGAGGAGTATGCGGTGTTGAGCATCATCGGTCGTGAAGACGGCTTGTGCATGCCGGAAATCGTTGCGCGCAGCGAGAAGGTGCGCGGTCAGGGCATTTCTGCTGCGATCGTGCAACAGCTCATCGCACGTGGCTTGTTGGAGGAGGTGGACGCCAGTGACGGCCGTATTGCCGTCAGGTTGACTGCCGATGGCCGTCACGCGGTGCTGGAGCTGATCGCCATCCGCAAGTCGAGCGAAGCCGATGTGCAGGGCAAGCTCGACCCGAGTGAGGTGCAATTACTCAAGCACCTTCTGGCCAGGCTCGACGCATGAAGATCGCACGCTACCAATCAGCCGCAGGACCCGAACGGCTCGGGATCGTCACTGTCGCTTCGGGTCGAGAATATCTTGTAGATGTCGCCAAAGCGGCTGCTGTCCGGGGTGGTCCCGCCACGCCAACATCGGTGATGGCCCTGATCGAGGGTGGCGCAGCGGCGATGGACGCCACCCGAGAGTTGCTCCGCTGGGCGGCGGATCGTCAGGACCCGCGGTGGATGGATGACCCCAATACCGTAGGGTGGCTGACGCCGGTGCCGGAGAAATCGATCTTCTGCGCCGGGCGTAATTTTGGCCGGCACAAGCTGGAGTCGATGAAGGGCAATGCCGACAACGCGAGCAAACTGCACAGCGATTTCCCGACCGGTTTCATCAAACTCGGGCGCACACTGGTGCCGCATAAAAGTCAGGTGAAGCGACCCGACGATGTGCTCGATTTCGACTACGAAGTCGAGATCGCGCTGGTCATCGGCAAGGCGATCGACGCGCGCCGCGACATCGATCCGGCCAGCGCCATTTTCGGCTACACGATTTTCAATGACCTGTCGGCACGGGAATGGCAACTGCGCGAGATGCAGAACGGCATGATCATGCTCGGCAAGAACTTTCCGGGGTTTGGCCCGATCGGCCCCTACATTCTGACCGCCGACGAAGTCCCTGACCCCAAAGCCCTGGTGCTGTGGCTGAAGGTCAACGGCGAGTTGCGCCAGCACTCCGACTGTCGCGATCTGATTTTCGGTTTCGCCGAAATGGTCGCGTTCTGGTCCCGTTTCGGTCTGGTGCCCGGCGATTTGATCAGCACCGGTACGCCAGAAGGCGTGGCCTTGCACCACAAGCCCGATCCGCGTGAGTGGTACCTCAAACCGGGTGACCGGGTGGAGGCGGGCGTCGACGGTATCGGCGTCCTCGAAACGTTCATCGTCTAGTCACCGCGTTGCCACGCCGACCTCACAATAAGGAATATTTTATGAAGCTGTTTTTTTTGCCCGGCGCCTGCCAGATCGGCATCCATGCCTTGCTTGCTGAAATCGGCAAGCCGTTCGAGATCGAAAAAGCAGCGCGCGCGGGCACGCCAGAGTTCGAGGCGTATACGCAGATCAACCCCAAGGGCAAAGTCCCCGCGCTGATTCGCGACGATGGTTCGCTGCTCACCGAGTTCCCGGTGATCGCACTCTATCTCGCCCGGATGAACCCCGAGCGAGAGCTGATCCCGACGGACATCGAAGGCGAGATTCGTGTGCTGGAAATGACTGAATATTTGGTATCTACCGTGCACATGCAAGGCTACACTCGCGCTCGCCGGCCAGAGAAGTTTGCGCCGAGTGAAGCAGATCATGCGGCCGTGAAAGCGCAAGGTCTGAAGATATTCCAGGCCGGGCTCGACCGGGCAGAACGACAGATCAACGGCAAAGACTGGCTCTTCGAAAAAATGACCATCGCCGATTTCGCGCTCTTCTATCTGGAGCATTGGTGCGTGGTCAACGGCATCGGAAAGTTGGCGCAAAGTTGTCAGGCGCACCACGATCGTCTGTGGGCGAACGTTGAAATCCGTCGTGCGATCGAGTCCGAACTCATTACTTGATATTGAGCGCTCGACCATGGACATGCTGTTGAAGCTGAAGGCTTTTGTCGTCACCGCCGACACCGGTAACTTCTCAGCCGCTGCGCGCACCTTGTACACCTCACCCTCGGTCATCATGAAGCGGGTTGACGAGCTCGAATGGGATTTCAAAACCACCTTCTTCGATCGCTCGACCCGCCGTTTGACCCTGACTGACACCGGGCAAAGCTACCTGACTCACGCCCGGCAGTTGCTGCGCGCATACAGCGACATGGCCAGTGGCGCGATCCTGAGCCCCGGCGCCATCGAAGGCCCGATCAGAATCAAAGCTCCGGCGGTGCTGATCCGCCAGGGCCTTGGCGATCTGTTTACCCGTTACCGTGCTGAGCATCCGATGGTGCAACTGGAGATTGTTGCGTCTGATCGGGGCGGTAATCCGGTGGAGGAGGGCTTCGATATCTCGGTCGGCATGGATCAGATGGCCTACTCGGATGTGGTCGAGCAGGTCATCCGGCCCTTTCCCCGGGTGATGTGTGCGGCGCCGGCGTACCTGGCGCGATGTGAAGCGCTGTTGCATCCTCGCGACCTGGTCGATCACCCCTGTCTGTCGTTTTCCCTTGCCGGTTCGATTTGGGCGTTCAATTCTCCAGAAGGCCGGATAGAAGTGGACGTGCGTCCGGTGCTCATCACCAATGATGAAGGCTATCTGTGCGCCGCCGCCCGCGATGGTCAGGGGATTGTGCAACTGGCCTTGCCGATCGTTGCCGATGCTCTGACAGCGGGAGAGTTGGTGCCGGTGCTGGAGCAATTTCCGCTGGTGGAGCGCTGGGTAAAAGTCATGGTGCCAACGGCGCGACTGGAACTGACGCGGGTGAAGCTGCTGTTCGACAAAATGGCGCTGCACCTGACTACCGACAACATCTAAAGCGAACCCTGTGGTGAGGGGATTTATCCCCGTTGGTCTGCGACGCAGACCTATACCCTGCGAATGCGGTTTCCCAAATAAATCGCGGGGTCTGATTTCGCGACCGCTTCGCAGCCGAACGGGGATAAATCCCCTCGCCACAATTTCTGCCATCCCTGCCATCCCTGCCAGATTCCGAACAGATTTCCTGCGTCTTTCCCTCTTGTATTCGCGCCTTTACGGCGCTCGCGGCCGTGCCTTTTTGTGCCTTCCCCTAACGAATCCGCGCCTTCATTGCACCATCAGTTTTCTGGCTGCGGTGTAGCGGGTTTTATCATTGTTCAGGCCGAAAAGGGCCTGCATATACTCGGGCCAACACAGAAACACCGTCAGGTCTGAGAACAATAAAACCATCTCAAACCCAGACTCTGTGTTGCCTGCACATGATTTGTCCGTGCATGAATTCAACCGGTACCACAACTTCATGGGAGGTTTTTCTTGTGGGTCGCTGTGACTGGCCAACGTTCATGTAATCGGGCAGATCAGCAACCGGAGTTCATGCGTCACACAATCCCTCTAGGTAGCAAAAATGCAAATAATAAAAATAAGATTTGCAGTGCCGCACGACGTTTTGTATCGCCAGAGTCTTCGCTCCATGCTGGTTGCCACCAGCCTGATGGCGGCAGGCTCGACGTTGGCCGCACCGATTGATGTGGGTAACCCTGACATCAAACTGCGCTGGGACAACACATTCAAATACTCTGCCGGGATGCGTCTCAAGGATCAGGACGACACGCTGACTCAAAACGTTCCTGCCACGCCTGGTGGCGGCAAGGGACCGTCGGCGCTCAACGCTGACGATGGTGATCGTAACTTCAAGAAAGGCCGGCTGATTTCCAACCGCCTCGATGTGTTGTCCGAGATGGATCTGGTGATTCACGACGATTACGGTCTGCGTGTGAGCGGTGCGGCCTGGTACGACGACGTTTATAACCAGAAAAACGATAACAACTCGCCTGCAACCAACAACTCGTTGTCGGTACCGAGTGACCATTTCACCCACGACACCCGCGATCTGCACGGTCGTCAGGCCGAGATTCTCGATGCCTTCGTGTTTGGTGGCACCGATGTCGGCGACGCACGAGTCAGTGGTCGATTGGGCCAACACACCGTACTGTGGGGCGAGAGCCTGTTCTTCGGTTCCAACGCCATCGCCGGCACCCAGTCTCCGGTGGATGCGGTCAAGGCCTCCTCGGTGCCCGGTTCGACCACCAAAGAAATCATCCGGCCGGTGGGCCAGTTCTCGGGCCAGATCCAGTTCTCGCCAGCGCTGACCCTGATGGGTTACTACCAATATGATTGGGAGGCTACCCGCTTGCCAGCGGCTGGCAGTTATTTTTCGGGCAACGACTTCATCGGTGATGGTGGCGAGCGTATTCGTTTTGCGCCGGGTTTACCGGGCGTTGGCTTGTCGCGTGGTCAAGACATCAAGGCTAAGGATAACGGTCAGTTCGGTCTTGGTTTGCGCACACAGTTGGGCGACTGGGAGCTCGGTGCCTACGCGATCCGCTACCACGCCAAAACCCCAGTGGTGTATTCCCGTACTCAGCGCACTGCCGTTCCTGGTGCAGGATTCGGGACGTACCAATTGGTGTATCCCGAGGACATCAAGGCGTTCGGTGTCAGTGCCACCACTACCGTGGACACGGTTAACTTTGCCGGTGAGCTTTCCGTGCGTCGCGACACGCCGCTGACCAGCCTGCCGCAGGAAGCGGGTACGTCCGGAGCGGATAATAACAACCATGCGCTTTATGCCATCGGCAATTCGGCTCATGCCAACGTGTCGATGATCTGGAGCATGCCACGCAACTTCATGTCCGACGAACCCTCGTTAAGCATGGAAGTGGCCTACAACCAACTGACCAGTTGCACCAGCAATTGCAGTGCGATGGATCCTGGTCTGGATCGCCGTGCAGCCGCGGTGCGGGCCTTGTATGCCATACCTCAGCGTAATGTGTTGGACGGCCTGGATATCACGCCATCCTTCACGGTTGGCTACAACCATGGCAAGTCACCCGTGGTGATCATGGGCCCGAACAATGGCGGCGACATGACCTTCACGCTGGCCGGCAACTACCTGACGGTGTGGGATTTCACGATGGCGTACACCCATTACTACGGCGGCGAAAACACGGCCACGTATGCCTCGACCGACCCAAGCGTCAACGGTACGTACACCTTCGCGCAAACCTTGAAAGATCGTGATTTCGTCTCAGTCTCGCTGCGTCGCACCTTCTAAGGGAAAACAATAATGACTATTTTCAATCGCATGACCTTGCTGGCTCTGGCGTGCGCCGTGCTGACGGCGCCGGTTGTCCAAGCCGCTGTTTCGGCAGATGAAGCCGCCAAGCTGAAAACCACGCTGACGCCGCTGGGCGCCGAGCGTGCCGGTAACAAGGACGGGACGATTCCACCTTGGGAAGGGGGCTATCCGGTCGACAACGCGTACAACTCAGCGGCGATTCCGGATCTGTTTTCCAAGGATAAGCCGCTGCTGACCATCACCGCGCAGAATGCTGATCAGTACAAAGACAAGCTGACAGAGGGCACCTTGGGCCTGTTGAAGCAGTTCCCGAGCTTCAACGTTCAGGTGTTCCCGACCCGGCGCACCGCAGCGGCACCGCAGTGGGTTTACGACAACACCTTCGCCAACGCCACGCGGGCGACGATGGATCCGTCCGGCGAACTCGGTCCTTTCCCGAAAGGTGTCTACGGCGGCATCCCGTTCCCGATTCCGAAGAATGGTGAAGAAGCGATCTGGAACCACTTGCTGCGATGGACGACTCCCGGCTACCAGACAGCGCCCAGCCTCGCTCGCGTGACCCCGGAAGGCAAAGTGATTCCGGTCTCGCAGAACATCGCCAAGAGCTCGTTCCCTTACTACGACCCGAACAGCAACCTGGACAAATGGCACGCCGCAGGTTCCAACTTCAAGGTCGTTCGGGTTGACACATCCGGCCCGCCGATCCGTGCCGGTGAGATCCTGCTGCAACGCGTCAACATCAACGACATCGAGTCGAAAACCTGGGTCTACCTGACCGGCCAGCGTCGCGTCCGTCGTCTGCCGCTGACCTGCTGCGACGTACCGAGCCCGGTAGCGGGTGGCATCCTCAATTTCGACGAAGTCGAGGTCTATTCCTCGTCCATCGGACGTTACGACTGGAAACTGGTCGGCAAGAAAGAAATGTACGTGCCGTACAACACCAACAGCTATCACCAGGCGCCGTCGCTCGACAAGCTGATGTCTGAAAAGACCGTCAACCCAGACTTCGTGCGCTTCGAACAGCATCGGGTGTGGGTGGTGGAGGGCACGCTCAAGGCCGGTCAACGCCATGTGATTCCGCGCTTGCGCGTGTATCTGGATGAAGACACCTGGATCGCAGTCGCCGGCGAACGTTGGGATGCCCAGGGGCAACTGTGGAAGGTGACGTACAACTTGCCAACCGTGTTCCCGGCAGGTCCCGGCACCATCGTCGCCGGCTATATGTCGTACGACCTGATCGGCGGCGGCTACTTCGCCTCGGCCTATTTCCCGCGTGACAAACAAGTCGACCTGAAGGCCACGTTACCAGATCGCATCTTCACGCCTGAGTCCCTGTCTGGAGAGGGCGTGCGCTAAAGACTGTATCTGGCTTGAACGATGAACCTGATGAGATGACCGGTATGAATAACAATAACAATGAAGGCGTCGACGTATCCCGTCGCGGGCTGTTGCTGGTGGGGTTGGGCCTGGGTTTGCAAGTGTTGTTGGCCCCGACTCTGGCCTCTACCACGGTAGCGTTCGCTTCGGCAGCCATGCCTGGTCTGCTCGGCCAACCGGCGACCATGACCCCCCGGGCAGCACAGGCTGTGCTGACTCGCGTGGTGGTGGCCGGTGACCGCTTGGTGGCGGTGGGCGAACGCGGCATGGTGGTGCTGTCCGACGATGGCGGCCGACATTGGCGCCAGGCCCGCGTGCCGGTGAGTGTGACGCTGACATCAGCGAGTTTTGTCGATGCCCGTCAGGGCTGGATCGCTGGCCACAGTGGCGTTGTGTTGCATACCTCTGACGGTGGCGAGAACTGGTCCATTCAGACCGATGGAATCGCCCTGGCACAGGCCAGTCTCGTTCAGGCACAGGCGTTGCCCGACACCGATGCCGATCGCGAACACCGCGTCCAGCAGGCCGAGCGTCTGGTGGATGACGGTGCAGACAAACCGCTGCTGTCGATCTGTTTTGCCGATGCGTTGCACGGGATGGTGGTGGGCGCCTTCGGCCTCGCCGCCAGCACCGATGATGGCGGCAAAACCTGGACGCCTTGCCGCGAACGTCTGGCCAATCCCATGAGCATGCATCTGTATACGATTGCCCATCACGCCAAGACCTGGGTGGTGGCGGGCGAGCAGGGCGTGCTGATGCGTAGCGACGACGATGGCGCGAGCTTCACGGCATTGGCGGCACCTTCCGAACGCACCCTGTTCACCGCAACGGCCACGCGCGGTGGGAGTTTTGTCTTCGCCGGGCTGTTGGGGGCTGCGTGCCGCATCGACTCGGGGAGTACAACCGTGAACGCTATAGAACTGGCAGCGCCGTTGACGATTCTGTCCAGCGTTGAACTGCGCGATGGCCGAGTGATGCTGTTGGCACAGGGCGGGCGAGTGCTTGGGAGTCACGACGGTGGTGTCCATTTTGCCGAACAGCAACTGCCGCGACGCTTGCCGCTGACCTCGCTGGTCGAAGCCGCAGACGGTGGGCTGGTGGCCACCAGCATGGGTGGAGTCTCCCGGCTTGGTTGACGACATCCACCTGCACGCTCACTCGACGCGCCTTATAAGAGTCCAATGACATGACCACAGTGAAACCTGCTGAGACCGGTGCTTGCCGGCTCGAAGACTTTGATCCGCGCTCGGGCAATGCGCTCGAACGCGCCGTGTTCAACCATCGCATCCTGGTGCTGTGTTTGTGCGTGCTGGTCACCGTCCTGTTGGGCTTCAGCGCGCTGAGCCTGAAGCTCAATGCCAGCTTCGAGAAGACCATTCCGACCGGCCACCCGTACATCACCAATTATCTGGAGCACAAAAAAGAGCTGACGGGCCTGGGTAACTCGGTGCGAATCGCGGTGGAGGCTCGCAAGGGCGACATCTACAATGCGCACTATCTGGAAACGCTGCGTCAGGTCAACGATGACGTGTTCATCCTGCAGGGCGTGGATCGCGCGTTCATGAAATCGCTGTGGACGCCGAACGTGCGCTGGACCGCGGTGACCGAAGACGGTCTGGACGGTGGTCAGGTGATCCCTGCGCACTACGACGGTTCGCCGGCGAAGATCGAAGAGTTGCGCATGAACGTGCAGCGCTCGGGTGAAATCGGCCAGTTGGTCGCGGTCAACGGCGGCTCGACGGTGATTCAAGTGCCGCTGCTGGAACATGACGCGGCCGGCAAACCGCTGGACTACGCGGCGCTGTCCAAGCAGCTGGAACAATTGCGCGCCAAGTACAGCAGTGACGAGGTGGCCATTCACATCACCGGGTTTGCCAAGCTGTCCGGCGACCTCATGGATGGCATGCAGGAGGTGATCGGTTTCTTCTTCATCGCACTGATCATTTGTGCGGCGATGGTGTTCCTGTACAACCGCGATGCGATCAGCACCGCGCTGGTGGTGATCACATCGGTGACCGGCGTGCTCTGGCAACTGGGACTGCTGCCGTTGTTGGGTTACTCGCTGAACCCGTACTCGATGTTGGTGCCGTTTCTGATCTTCGCCATCGGCATCAGCCATGGCGCGCAGAAAATGAACGGGATTCTGCAGGACATCGGCCGTGGCACGCACCGCTATGTCGCGGCACGTTTCACCTTTCGCCGTCTGTTTCTCGCAGGCCTGACTGCTCTGTTGGCGGACGCCGTTGGCTTCGCGGTGCTGCTGATGATCGACATTCCGGTGATCCGCGAACTGGCCATCGCCGCCAGCCTCGGCGTGCTGGTGCTGGTGATTTCCAACCTGATCCTGCTGCCGGTGTTGTTGAGCTACGTCGGTGTCAGCCGTAAAGCCGCCGAACGCGCCGTGCGCCGCGAATCGGCGACCGCCGCCGGGGAAAGCAGTGCGTTCTTTATCTGGCTGGTGCGCTTTACCGAAGGCCGACGTGCAACGGCAGCGATCGTCACGGCGGTGGTGCTGGCGGTGGTCGGCGTGGCCGTCGGCACGCAACTGAAGGTCGGCGATCTCGACCCTGGCGCTCCTGAGCTGCAAGCCGATTCGCGCTACAACCGCGACGTCAGCTACCTGACCACTAACTACGGCGCGAGCAATGATCTCTTCGCGATCATGGTCAAGACATCCGAAGGCAACTGCAGCCAGTACGACGTGTTGCGTCGGGTCGACCAACTGGAATGGGCGTTGATGGATCTTCCTGGTGTCGAATCCACCCAGTCGATTACGCGTCTGCAACGGCGCCTGATGGTCGGCATGAACGAGGGCAGTCCGCTGTGGTACGACCTGTCGAGCAATCAAAGCATGCTCAACACCATCACCGCCCGGGCACCGCGTGAGCTGTACAACGAAGAATGCAACCTGCTGACGGTGTACGCCTACCTGCGTGATCACCGCGCCGAGACCCTGCAGCAAGTGGTCGACCTGGTCGAAAACTTCGCCGCCAAAAACAATGACAAGGACGCCACCTTCCTGTTGGCGGCCGGTTCCGCCGGGATCGACGCGACCACCAATATCGTGGTTCACAAGGCCTGGTACCAGATGTTGTTCATGGTGTACGGAGCCGTGGCGCTGCTGTGCTTTGTGACGTTCCGCTCATGGCGAGCGGTGCTGGTCGCGATGCTGCCGCTGATGCTCACCTCGATTCTCGCCGAAGCGTTGATGGTCGCGCTGGGCATGGGCGTCAAGGTGGCAACCTTGCCGGTGATCGCCCTTGGCGTCGGCATCGGCGTGGATTACGCGCTGTACGTGTTGAGCGTGACGCTTGCGCAAATGCGTGCCGGAGCCACGTTGAAGCAAGCCTACGCCACGGCGCTTCAGTTCACTGGCCGGGTGGTATTGCTGACCGGTATCACGCTGGCGGCAGCGGTCGCGACCTGGCATTTCTCCAGCATCAAGTTCCAGGCGGACATGGGCCTGCTGCTGGCGTTCATGTTCTTGTGGAACATGCTTGGCGCTCTGGTACTGATCCCGGCACTGGCGCGGTTTCTCCTGCCTGGCGCACGCGTCGGCGCCGTCGTCGAGGTCACCGATCAAACACCGCCGCCAGCGATCTCAGCACCCTTATCCGCAACCAAACCCGAGAAGCCGGTATTCGAAAGATGCCTGCCGTAACCCATCAACCTGACTTTTCAAACCACCAACAATAAGGAAACACTATGGATCGCTATATCAATCGCCTGTTTCACGTGTGCATCACCGTTGCTGATATCGATGCTGCACTTGAGTTTTACTGCGGCGTGCTCGGCCTTGAGTCCATCGGCAAACTGCGCCACGAAAGGGCACCCGGTGAAATCCTTGGTTTCCCGAACCAGATCATTGAAATCCATGCCGATCACCTCGTCGGCAAAGACAAGGACAACGCCACGGTTATCGACCTGATCGAATTCGTCGAGCCAAAAACCGTGGTCAACAAAAACACTTCTGCGCCGCTGAACCACGCTGGCATCAACCGTATGGCGTTTGGTGTAGACGACACCGATGCCATTCATGAGAAGCTCAAGGCACGCGGCGACATCGTTTTTCTCTGCGAGCCACAAGTGGTGATCGCGCCAACCGGCGGTAAATTCAAGATCCTCACGTTCAAAGATCCGTTCGACAACGTTCTGGAAGTGATTGAGTACTGCAAGTAATCCGTGTTTGTAGAATTTATTACTCGGAAAAAATCGGAGAATTTAAATGAGTGTCACACAAGACAAGTCCGAAATTATTGATGTCATCAACCTGTATGGCGTCGCGTTGGACGCTCACGCCTGGGACTTGCTGGACGAGGTGTTTACCGAGGATGCCCACGCTGATTTCGGGCCGGCCGGCGCGGTCTGGAAGTCGGTGGGTGCGCTGAAGTTCGCTTTCAAGGATTTCCACGAAACACTGACCAATCACATGCACACCATGACCGGTTCGTGCGTACACGTGGAGGGCGACACAGCCTACGCGCTGACCTACGGTGACTGGCTGCTGTCCCGTGATTCGGCAGTGGGTGGCCCTGACTGGGTTGGCCGTGGCTGGTACGACGATATTCTGGTGCGCACCGACAAAGGCTGGCGCATCAGCAATCGTGTGTGCCGGCTGATTTCCTGGACAGGCAACCCGAATGTGCCTGAACCCGCGTACGAACAGCATCCGGTGATGACCACCCACACGCTGCGCAGTCATCGCGAAGAAGGCAAGGTCCGGTTCTTCGAAGCCATCGCCAAAAAGTAATCAGTTAATAGCAACGACGGATCCACTTCCGATTGTTTGACGGAAGTGGTCTGGGGTTTCTATTGCCCGAAATTCCATTGTGGGGCTCTGGCGAAGAGCAACTTTTTATATTGGAAACTAATCATGAATGACCAGAGCGTTATCTGGACAGTGGGCATCAATTGCTCAGCGGAAGACGAAGACAAGTTCAATGTTTGGTACGACGACGTGCACGTACCGATGTTGATGCAGGGCGACTGCGTGAGAAAAGTCAGCCGCTTCAAACTGGCCGAGGAGACCTATCACGTCGGCGTAACCACCCAGCCGTGCCCGACGTACCTGACGATTTATGAATTCGACAGCCAGGAAAAATTCGAAGACTGGATGAAGAGTCCGTCGCGCATTGAAGCCGGTGAAGACAAGACAAAGACCTGGGGCGACAAGGTGTATGACGTTCAATGGGCAACGCGTTACGACCTCACTAACACCTGGAACGGCTAATTAAAGGGCGGTAAAAGTCATGAACGCACTGGTTAAAAAACTGCTTCACGTTTGCATCACCGTCCCCGACGTTGATCAGGCTCTCAAGTTCTACCGCGATGTACTGGGTTTTGTTTCGACCTTTGAAACCAGAACCGATGAAGCGGATGGCCCGCTGCTGGGTTTCGCCGAAGATGAGATCAGCATTTACGCCCATCACATCCTCACCGCAGGCGCCGATGCCAAGCACGCCACCGAAATCAACCTGATCGAGTACACCAAACCAGCAACGATCATCGGCGATGGCCCTTACGACTTGATGAATCAGGTCGGGATTACCCGTCTCGCACTGCTGGTTGAAAACACTCGCGAAGCCTTTGAAAAGATCAGCGCGTACGAAGGTGTCGAAGTGGTTTGCGCGCCCAAAGACATCATCATCCGCAAGCCTGGGCAAAACCTGACCATGACCTGGTTCAGCTTCAAAGACCCTTACGGCGTGTTCATCACCATTGCCGAACCACCAAAAGCTTAAGCAGCCCCGTTCAATATCGCGGTTCAGCTTGGGTCGGATCGCCTCATTCCAGTTCAGGAAAATCCAGGAGATAACATGCAGATCGATGTTCTGGTGGACGTAAAAACCACCATCGGTGAGGGCCCTGTATGGGATGTGCAGGAGCAGCGCCTGTACTGGATCGACGTGGTCGGCGGTCGCGTTTATCGCTGCACCGCTGGCGGGCGCGAGGTGCGTACGTGGGAAATGCCCGACACCATCGGCTCGATGGCGCTGCGTCGTAATGGCGGCGCCATTGTGGCGCTGGGTTCGGGGTTTCACTTCCTCGACTTCGACACGGGCGAGACACAGTTGATCGTCAATCCCGAGGCTGGCAAGCCGCATAACCGCTTGAACGATGGCAAGGTTGACGCGCGTGGGCGTTTCATCGTCGGCAGCATGGACACCCGCGAGGGCTTTGCCGATGGCACGCTTTTTCGCATCGACCCGGATCTGTCGGTGCATACGCTCGATTCAGGTTTCGCGATTTCCAACGGGCCATGCTGGAGCCCCGACGGTTCGACGTTCTATTTCTCCGATACTTTTTCCGGTGAAATCTGGGCGTATGACTATGACCTCGAAACCGGCGGCATTGCCAACCGTCGCACCTTCACCAAAGCAGGCTTTACCGAGGCGACAGCCACTGACGGCTCGACTGTCGATGCCGAAGGCTACCTTTGGAATGCTCAGGTCTACGCCGGAAAGTTATGCCGCTTTGCGCCGGACGGCAGCCTCGATCGGGTCATCGAAATGCCGGTAAAGAAGGTCACCAGCGTCAACTTTGGCGGGCCTGACATGGACACGTTGTTTGTCACTTCGATGGCCAAGCCGCCGTTGCCACGCTATCCAGGTGACAACATGATGCGAGGGAGTCTTTTCGCCGTGCGTGGTTTGGGGGTGCAAGGGCTGCCAGAGCCGCGCTTTGGTGGCTAACCCTGACCTTGCCGCGCTACTCGATAGTGGCGCGCGGCGGGGCAACGACAACCTTTAACCTTTGGGGTAGATGCCGTGCAAACCCATAAAAATCGCGTCGCAGTTGTTTCGGGCGCTGCCAAGGGCATTGGCCAGGAACTGGCGATTCAACTGGCACAACGTGGCGCCGCTCTGGCACTGCTGGACATCGCCGATCTTTCGCAAACCCGCGAGCGGATTGAGGAGGCGGGCGGCCAAGCTATTGCCATTCATTGTGATGTCAGCCAGGAAGCCGACTGGATCGCTGCCGGCGAGGTCGTCAAAAACCACTATGGTCGCTGCGATATTCTGGTCAACAACGCCGGGATCTACCCCAATGTGCACTTTGATGAATTGGAATTCAAAACCTGGCGGCGCACTTTTGAGATCAATCTCGACAGTATGTTTTTGAGCGCAAAAGTCTTCGTGCCGATGATGCGTATTAATGGCTGGGGGCGCATCGTCAACGTCTCTTCGACATCGATTGTCACCAACGCTGTTGGCGTCAGTCATTACATGGCAAGCAAGATGGGCATCATTGGCTTCACCCGAGGACTGGCGAATGATCTGGGCAAGGACTTCATTACCGTCAATACGCTCGCGCCCGCACTGACCGCGACACCTGGCACCAGCCATATACCCGAGGTCGTACGCGATAGCATTGTCAATTTACAGGCCTTCAAGAGAATGGCGGTGCCCAACGATATTGTCGGACCAATGCTGTTTTTGACCAGCGATGACGCACAGTTCGTGACGGGACAGGTGCTGGCTGTCGATGGCGGCATGATGAAAACCTGCTGAACCGTCATCTTTCGGTTCATGGACGATCGGCAAGCATAGTCTTGCCGTCGTCTCCCTCGTTAACCCCTTTTTTCGCCTGTCCGGAGCCTGTGATTTTGCGCCTGTTCATCGAGGTTGGATCAGGGCTGGCAAGCCATTCCCGATATGGATAGAGTACGAGCCACCTATAAATTGCTGGCGGTGATCAGCAAGCATAATAAGAGACGATTCCGCGCATGATGCTCCCCAAGCTGATGCACATCCGCATGTTTGTTGCCGTGTACGAGGAAGGCTCCTTCACCGTTGCTGCCAGCCGCGAAGGGCTGGGACAGTCCGGCGTGTCTGCGCATGTTCGGCAGTTGGAAAATCAATTGGGCGTGCGGCTGTTCGCCCGCGACCGCACGATTATTCCCACGCCCGCCGGGCATGCCTATTACCAGCAATGTGTGCAGTTGCTGCGTCAGCACGAAAGCGCCTGCAACGCAGTCGGTCATCGCGCAGAGCCGTCGGACGGTTCGCTGCGTATAGGCATGATCCCGACCATGACGCGTTCGGTATTCAGCCGCGCACTGCTGGCTTTTGAAGCCGCTTACCCCAACGTTTCCGTGCACCTTACCGAAGGCGCAGGCAGCGTGATTGCGACCGCAGTGCGTCGTGGCATGCTGGATTTCGCCATCACGCAACGCATGTCTTACGACGGCGGTGGCGGGGCGGTCGGGCTGAGTACATCGTTGTTCACCAGAACACCGGCGTTTCTGGTGTCCTCACCTGACTCAGGCTTGCCGCACTGCGAACCGGTGCGTCTGAGCGACATCAAGGACTTGCACCTGGTGCTGCCGATCGGACGACGACCGCTGCTGGAGCAGTACCTGATCGATCACAAGGTGCAAGTCGTGCAGCGCCTCAACTGGTTCGAGTCCATGCTGGGCGCCATGGATCTGGTGCGCTCCAGCCACTGGGCGGCGATTATTTCCGGCCTGTTTATCGCCGACGATCTGCGGCGCAAGCGTTTTACGCTTAACCCGCTGGCCGATCCGATTCTCTGGGACGAAATGCTGCTGGTAGAGCCGGCGCGCAAACCCTTGTCGATGATTGCCCAGAACTTCATCGAGTTTTTGAAGAAGGCTACCGAAGACATCAACGCGATACCGATCCGTATCGCCCATGGCGAGCAGTCGTCAAACGCAGACTTCAAAGAGGTATCGCGCCATGAATGACTCGCTACCCGGTTTGCGGGAAATGCAAATGTTCGTGGCGGTGTACGAGACGCGATCATTCACGGCAGCGGCAGCACGTGAGTTCGCCACTCAGTCGGGCATCTCCCAGCACATCAAACAGATCGAAGAAATGCTCGGCGTGCAGCTGTTTGACCGACTGAAAGGTGTAGAGCCTACCGCTGCGGGCACCTCCTTTTATCAGCATTGTCTGGAAGTGGTGGCGGCCAATTCCAGGGCACTGCGGTCGCTGGATACATTCGAGCAGGGCCTGCCCGGCGAAGTTCGCTTCGGGGTAACACCGACACTGGCGACCTATCAGCTCGCGCCGGCCTATTTGCGTCTGATGTCGCAGAATCCCAATGCCTCAATCGCGGTGATCGACGCACCGAGTAACATGCTGATCGACATGGTGCGGGCCGGCGAACTCGACTTTGCGATCATCCCATCGATTTCGCAGCCACCGGCGGATCTGTCCACGACAGTATTTGCCGCCACACCTGCGTTTCTGGTCTCGTCAATCACCCATGACAGTGGCTTTGAGCATGGCGAACTGATTGAGCTCGACGAGCTGACGGGGTTCAAGCTGTTGGCCCCTGACAGTCGCGAGTATGCGCAGTGGATCGGATCACAACTGGAAGCTCTTTCGGGGCCTGGCCCCTGTTACCAGCTCGATGCGGTGCTGGCCACGCTCGACCTGATCAGGCAGAGCGAGTGGATGGCGATTCTTCCAGGCCTGCTATTCGTTCACGATTTCAGTGTTGAACCTGCAGAGCGGGACTTCAGGATCAACCCCTTTGCCGGTGCCGGCCTGACGCTGGAGCTGCTGTTGGTGCAGCCGACCGGGCCAAAGCCTTCAGCGCTGATGATGGCGGCGATCAGTGCAATCCAACAGGTGACCCAGGAGCACATTCAACTGCTCAGCCGTTTCCGGTTTGGTAACCAGCCGGCCGTTCGCAGGTTGCAATAATCGCGGCGTTTTGCGGGGGAGGGTGCAGAGGGGCATTGCCCCTCTGGTGTTCGTCGATCAAGCGTCTGCGAGTGATTTTTGCCCGATCGGGGTGCCCGAATAACCGGCCACCTTGCGCAATACCCGATCAGTGCCGTCACGCGGACTGCCGGAAGCGTCTGGATGATCGTCGAACCAGTTTCCCTTCGGATAGCGGTACATCAAATCGACCATAAGGCGCCGCTCGGCAATCAGCCAAACACCGTCACGACGTTCAAATCGATCAAAATAGCGCGCCCATAATTTAACCGTATCGCCTTTCCAGTGATGACGCTCTGAAGCGGCGTGGTCAGCCTGCAGATAGGTTTCAACGAACGCAATCTCGGGGCCATCGAATTCGACCAGGCTATTTCCGAGGAAATGTTGAGTACGGTTAAACCGTGGCATTTCGTCAGTCAGGAACTGAAAGAATCCCTCGGCGCCGCCGACATGAAGGCTTTCTGGAAAGTGGATGTAGGCGTCTTTATGGAAAGCGCCACGCACCAGTGACATGTCAATCCGGTCGAGGCCACGGCAATAGCGCAGCAGGACATCGTGAATTTCGGTGCGCGCGGCAAGTTCTTCGAGCGTCATAGCTATCTCCTGTACTCATTTTTGTTAGAGGTGCAACGGTGCTTTCGCTGGAACAATCGGAAGCTGAATAAAACCCTGGCGATCCGGCCCGCTGTAGACCGTGTTTCGCGCTCCGTCGTGGCAGGCGCTGTCATATCCGTGCCGAGGACCGTGATCGACACCGTCGAAAGGCTGGATATCCACGCGCAGGCGGTAACCCTTGCGGATCAACGCTGTGTTGGGAATGATCTCGATTTCAACCATTACCACTTCATCGCTTTCGAGCGGTGCATGGTCGGCTTTAAGGTGCGTGTGCTTGACCGTGTACTCGGTGGTACGCGATGCATCCACTTGGCGATGCGACGCCTTCAACCAGCCCTTGGCCAAGGGATAGTTGGGCACATTCATGCCCATTGTGGTCGGGCCGGCATAGTCGACTTCCAGGCCGTTTTCATCGAGTACGCGCAGGCTCACGAAGATATCCATGTCCTCGCTGGTGGAAGACACCCACAGCCGCGCTTTGCCATACCCCGCGAACACCATGTCTTGCGTCACAGGATCACTGATGAACGAAATGCCGGTTTTCCATATTTCCAGTACTGAAGGGGGTTTGACGGGAAGAAAGCACGGCGGGATGCCCGTGCGCAGCGCCAAGGGAATTTGCGCGGAGTAATCGGCCTGCCCGTTGACGACAGGAGGGGTCAACGCCAGACGCAGAAAGTCGTCGCGGTGCTCGTCGCCTTGCCAGTCTGATGGTGTGGCGTCGAAGAACCATTGCGGATAGTTCGTTCTTGCGATGGGCCATTCGTGCTCTTCCTGAATGTAGGAGGCGCCATTGCCACTTCGAATCTCAAGACGCACCGGAGGGGTGTCCATGATGCCGTTGTCGATACCTTTCAACCAATGGTCAAAAAACGCCCGATGATCGCCGATGGCGGTTCGCGAATAGGCTTTGGTGAACCAGTCTTCCCAGAAGTCGATCTTCTTCGACGCCGTGTTCGTGGCCAGATAAGCCTCGCTGCTGCCGAGCTGATGGAAATGCGCCATGTGCGTTGTGCAGGCAATGGACCACAGCGGCACGTTCACTTTGCTCATGTCCGGGTTCATCAGAATCGTCGAGCGTGGGCCGAACGCCTTGGCGGTATCCGAATCCTTGAACGTGGCCTCCTTGAGCATGCCGATAAAGTCGACTGCATTTGGCTCGCCACACACCGCAGCCAGCACGCCGGCCTTGTACCAGTGGCTGAAGAACTCCTCGTTGAGGATACCGCCGGTATAGGCAACCTCCTCGTACAGATCAACATCGGTGCCAATGGCGATCATTGCTTTCAGATGCTGCGGCTCAAGGCTTGCCGCTGCGTGCTGGCTCATCGCGTAGTACGACATACCCCACAGCCCGACATTACCGTTTGACCAGGGCTGTACTCCCGCCCAGTCAATCGCATCGCGAAAGGCTTCGGCCGTTTCTATGCCGAATGGCGCCAGTGTCCCCGGGTTTTTGCCTGAGCCAGGGCCATCCACACGCACCAGTACATAGTCATGCGGCACCCAATCCACTGAGTTGGCTGTTTCGTGATTCTCAAACACTTGCCCTTCGGCATTGCCGTGAAAATAGCGCTCCTCCATGTCCTCGTGGGCGACAAAATCGGCGTCGTCGGCAATCGAGTGATGGTAGAACGCCCGGCCATAAGGGCCGCAGTTCATGATGACCGGGAAGCGGCCAGGCTTGGCCGGACGGAACACGTCCGCGTACACGTGCAGGCCGTTTTTCAGGGGGATTCTGACGTCCTTGAAACGCAGAATGCCGAGAATGTTTCGCCGGACTTCATTGCGTGCCGTCGCCGCATGGCAGAGCTGGCGCGGTGTGCGATTGGTGAAGACGCCGGCGGCCGAAAGCTCGGCGAACACCGATGCGATCAAAGGGTCCTGTTCAAACTCAAGCACCGGGTTCAGCGCGAGGCCGGCAAAGGAAATATCGTGGCGGAAATTGAGGCGATACTGGCCGATAATTTCGTGTGCTGCCGGGTCGATGCAGATGCCGCTATCCAGATTTCCTTCGCGGTCGAGCGAGCAGAGGAAGCGGGCAATGTTTGTCAGCCCGGCATCGAGCAACTTGTTGATGTTGCCGTCCACGCGGCTGACGATGTCTGCCAGATTGAGGCGGGGTGCGCCGAGTGCGGAACCGATCGGTGTGTTACCCACCAGAAAGGCAACCCGCTCGCCCTTGCGGTAGTGGAATTCACCGTGTTCGTTCGTCAGGCCGCTGAAGGTAGAAGTCTGATATCTGAGGCCGGCAACCGGACCGGAAAACACACCGGTTTGCAACTTGCGGACATTGTGTCCGCTATCGCCAGCAGGCAGCGCCGTGGCGTGAGTAAAAGTCTGCAGGGTATCGCTCATGAAGAGGTCCTCTTGTAGTGCAGATCTTGGTTTTGCGCAGTGCAGCGGCGCGAGTGTAAGTCTGATTTTTGATTAACTCAACACGTGTTGAGTTTTTATGTATAGCATGTATCTCGACATAACGAACACAGAAAAATGACCACGCACAGGGAAATATCGGCGCCATGAAAACCACTGAAGAACCCACCACAGCTGATGCCCGTGAAATCAAAACCGGGCGGCGTCCTGGCTCGGGAAATAGCCGCCAAGCGGTGCTTGAAGCGGCACGTGCGCGTTTCGCCAGCGACGGTTTCGGTGCGACCACGATGCGCCGCGTGGCCGCCGATGCCGGCGTTGACGTGTCTATGGTCATGCAGTTTTTCCGCTCTAAGGACGAGCTGTTTGCAGCGGTGATGAATATTCCGGAATCAGCTCTGGAGAAGCTCAGCGCTGTTTTTGCCGGCACCGACAAGCAACTTGGAGAGCGCGTGGTTCGCGCGTTTCTACAGGCGTGGGAGGGCTCACCAGAGGAGTCGGAGCCGCTGATGGCGATGCTCAGAAATGCGATGGTCAACGAGCAGGCGCGTCATCAACTGCGCGACTACATTGAGTCGCGGTTGATCGCAGGCGCAGGCGAATCGCTTGGGCAAGACGCGCGCCTGCGCGCAGGCCTGGCGTTGTCCATGCTGGTGGGAATAGTGACCGGACGACAAATCATCGGCGTGCCGATTCTTGCCGCTACCGATCGGGAAACGTTGGTGGCGGTGGTCGCCCCGGCGATTCAGCACACGCTGCTGCCACCCCCAAAGTGCGCAAGCGCCACTGACTGATGGGGGTCATGGTGTTCACCTGATTACGGCAGGTGGACACCATGACCACATTCAAGGCTACAACGCTTGACCGGTCAGGGAACGATCGGCAGTTGCAGGAAGCTCGGGTACTCCGGCCCAGTGTAAATGCGGTTCACGGCATCGACGTGATAGCTTTTGTCATAGGCACGAACCGGTACGCCGGCCGGCGCATAAGGCTGGATATCTACCAGCAAACGGCAGCCTTTGCGGATCATCGCGGTACTCGGGTTGAGGCCGATTTCGACCGGCACGATGTCTCCTCGCTGAAGTGGTGCGCAGTCTTTCTCCAAGTGAGTGTGCACTGGCCAATACTCGGTAGTGCGTTCGGTGTCCAGCGTTCGGCGGGACACTTTCAGCAAGCCATGCCCGACTGGGTGGATGTGCACCGGATCCACCGGCAGCACCACGGATTCATAGCGAATTTCGCGATCCTGCTCATCGAGAACCCGAAGCGAGACAAACACGTCCATATCCTCGCTGGTGGACTCCACCCACAGACCGACCTTCATGTAGCCGGCGAGAGTCATGTCTTCGCTCATCGGCTCGCTGACAAACGAGACACCTGTCGACCAGCGTGGCGTGCCGTCACTGGAGCCCGCCGGCGCGAGAGTTGGCGTGCCCAGTTCAAGGTGCGCGTCGTATTCGGCGCGGCTTTGCCCGGTTGGCACGGTTTCAGTGATGCGCAGCACGTTGGGACGACGACCGTCGTTTTGCCAGTCTGAAGGGCGAGCATCGAGGTACCAGCGACGGTATTCGGTACGCGCAATCGGCCACTCGTTTTCATGCAAGACAAAATGGGCACCACCGCCGGTTCGCACCTGCACGCGCACTGGCGCTTCGTCCATCACGCCGTTGTCGATGCCCTTGAGCCAGTAATCGAAATAGCGCATGTGTTCGGCGATTGATTTGTTGCTGTAGGAGTCCGGGAACCAGGCATCGGCAAAATCGAATTTGCGCGCTTTGGCAGCGGTGGAACGGATGTAGGTTTCGCTGCTGCCGAGTTGGTGAATGATCGCACCGACTTGTGGGCCGACGATCCACACCGGGGCGGTGGCTTTGCTCATGTCCGGCCGCATGAAGATGCTGCCGCGCGGGCCGTAGGCGTTGATGTCATTGAACGGCGTCGCCAGCACGCGGGCCATCCAGTCGGTTTCCGGACGCTCGCCACAGTGGTTGTTGCCTGACCAGATCTTCCACCACCAGTTCCAGAAGCCTGAGCCGAAGATGCCGCCGCCGTACAGGGCTTCGTTATAGATATCCGCGTCGGTGCCTTGCGCGATCATCGCCTTGAGGTGCGAAGGTTGAAGGCTGGCGACACTGTGCTGGGCCATCGCCAAGTACGACATACCCCACAACCCGACGTTGCCGTTGGACCAATGCTGAGTGCCTGCCCATTCGATGGCGTCGTAATAATCTTCGGCTTCCTGAACGCTGAAGGGCGCTTGCAGTCCTGGGCTTTTGCACACACCACGCGCGTCAACGCGGATACACACATAGCCTTCCGGCACCCACACCGAGGTGTCGACGGTCTCATGGTTTTCGTATTGGGCGCCGTCCGGGTTGCCGGAGAAATAACGATCCTCCATTTGCTCCTTGCGCAGGACGTCGGCCTCGTTACATATACAGTCGTGGTAAAAGCTCTTGCCGTAAAAGCCCTTGCTCATGACGATCGGGTATTCGCCTGGCTCGGCAGGACGGAAGACGTCGGCGCAAACGTACGAGCCGTCGCGCAACGGAATGCGCACATCGGTCATCTTGATGATGCCGCGGATATTGCGGCGTAATTCGTTACGGCTGGTGGCTGCATCGCACAGTGTGCGCGGTGTTTTGTCGGTGAACACACCGGGCGTGGCGTTGAGTATTTCGAGAATCTGCAGCAGCGTCGGATCGTTGGCAAAATCGACCACGCCGCCTTGGCCCATCGGCATCACCGGTGGACTGAAATTGATCGGTGTGACGCCAATCAGCTCGTGCACAACCGGCGCAATTTTTACGCCTGACTCGATGCTGCCTTGCTGATCCAAGGTATGCACGAAACGGGCGAGATTGGTGACCGAAGGATCGAGCAATTTGTCGATCTTGCCGTCGACACGATTGGCCAGTTGCGCGAGATTCAGTCGTGGTGCGGCCTGTATGGCGCCCAACACGATCCCGCCGACCCGGAAGCTGATGGCCTCGCCGGCGCGGTAGTGAAATTCGCCATTCTCCGAGGTCACGCCGGATAGCGTGGGTGTCTGGTATTTGAGTCCGACGATAGGGCCGGCAAAAATACCTGTCAACACGGGGCTCAACGCAGGTGCAGGAGACAGACTCATGCTGGATTCCTTATTGTTCTTGATTATGGGATCGATTCCAGTAAGGTACGGCGGACGAGAAAATAATTCAACACTCGTTGATATGGACGATGTTTCGTAATAATTTGGATATGACTATGAAGAAAGAAACCACTCCTGCGCCGCGTCGTGGGCGTCGACCAGGCCCCAACAGCACGCGCCATCTGGTGCTCGAAGCGGCACGTGCGCGTTTCGCCAGCGACGGTTTTGCCGCCACGACTATCCGTCTGATCGCGGCTGACGCAGGGGTCGATGTGGCTCAAGTGATGCAGTTTTTTCGCTCCAAGGACGAACTCTTCGCGGCGGTGATGGCAATCCCGGCCTCTGCGCTGGAGCGTTTCGACGCGCTCTATGAAGGCCCGGACGAACACTTGGGCGAGCGGGTAGTGCGCGCGTTTCTCACCGCATGGGAAGGAATCCCGGAAGAGTCGGAACCGTTGATGGCCACGCTGCGTGGTGCCTTCGTCAATGATCAGGCACGCGATCAGCTTCGCGCTTTCATTCAATCGCGATTGCTCGGTGGTACTCACGAGCATCTGGAGCCTGAAGCAAAGCTGCGATCCGGTCTCGCGGCGTCGTTGCTGGTCGGCATGGTGGTCAGCCGACGCATCATCGGTGTGCCGATGATGGTGGCCGTAGAACATGAAGAACTGGTGAGGATTATCGGTCCAGCCATTCAGAAGATTTTGGTACCCGAAATCTGATCGATTAAGTGCGGCGGGAAGCGCCACAACGATCGGCCCATGCATTGGAAGAGGAGGGAACATATGGCCAAATTTTCTGCCGCCAGCTTCAAAACCGTCCACCTCGGAATATTGCTTGGGCTGACGGCCACGCTGAAAGATCGGTTGCTGGATCGACACCTGATGCCGCTGGGCATCACCGCCGCGCAACTCAAAGTGCTGAGGATTGTGGGTCGCGGCGATGACACGGCGGTCGCGTTGTGCCGGCACCTGTCCATCCACAGTGCTTCGATGACACGAATGCTCGATCGTCTAGAGCGTAAAGGACTCATCGCGCGTAGTCAGGACGGGCAGGATCGACGTCAGGTGCGTCTGATGTTGACCGATAAAGGCGAAACATTGAGATCAATGTTCCCGCCGATGGAGGCCGCCGCCATGAATGAATTCACGGAGTGCCTCTCGACTGAGGAGCTGAAGTGCCTCGAGAGCCTGTTGGGAAAAATGCTCTCAGACGTTCCGCAGTAGCGTGATCACCAACGCAACGTGATCCGCTACCGAGGTAACGCCTTGGCTCAAACGCTTAAAACTGCTCCGCCGGCATCCTGAACAACGCGCCACTACCCGCACGGATGCACTGTTCCAGGCTATCAATCCGTGGCAGCAGACGTGTGAAGAAGAACTCCGCCGTCGCCAGTTTCGCTTGATAGAACACCGCGCCGCTGTCGGGATTGTTCTGCGCCGCCTGAGTCATACGCGACCACATGTACGCGTATGCCACGTAGCCAAAGACTTGCAGATATTCCACGCAAGCACTGCCGACCAGATTGGCGTCGAGGCTGGCTTTGTCCAGTAACCAGTGGCTGAGGTCATTCAGCCGTTCGGCGGCGGCGGCCAGTTCGATGCGGTATGGGGCGTCTTTTTGCTGGGTGAACTGTGCAATCTCATCAGTGAACAGGCGCAGGCTGACGCCACCGTTGCCAACAACTTTGCGCCCCAACAGATCCAGCGCCTGGATGCCATTGGTACCCTCGTAAATCTGCGCGATGCGCACGTCTCGAACCAGCTGCTCCTGCCCCCATTCGCGAATGTAGCCGTGGCCGCCGAATACCTGCTGACCGGTCACGCAGCTCTCTAATCCGCTGTCGGTAAAAAACGCTTTGGCCACGGGTGTCAGCAGGGCTACCAGCGCAGCGGCGCGTTGTTGTTCTTCGGTTTCCTCGGCAAATTTCGCCAGATCCAGTTGCTGGCCGACGTAGCAGGCAAACGCGCGTCCACCCTCGGTCATGGCTTTCATGCTGAGCAACATTCGACGCACGTCCGGGTGAACGATGATCGGATCGGCAGCCTTGTCCGCCGCGACAGGTCCGCTGGGTGCGCGACTTTGCAGCCGATCAAGCGCATAGGCGCGGGCATTCTGGTACGAGGCTTCTGCGCAACCGAGGCCCTGAATGCCAATGGATAATCGCTCGTAATTCATCATGGTGAACATGGCGGCGAGACCTTTGTTTTCCTCGCCGATCAACCAGCCACCGGCACCGTCAAAGTTCATCACGCACGTTGCAGACGCCTTGATTCCCATCTTGTGCTCGATGGAGCCACAGCTGACGGCATTGTGGTCCCCTAGCGATCCGTCATCGTTGACCAGCCGCTTGGGCACCAAAAACAGAGAGATCCCTTTTGCCCCTGACGGCGCGCCCGGCACTTTGGCCAGTACCAGATGAACGATGTTTTCAGTCAGGTCCTGCTCACCACCGGTGATGAAAATCTTGCTGCCGCTGATGCGATAACTGCCGTCCGTTTGCACCTGCGCAGTCGTGCGGATCAGCCCTAAGTCTGTACCGGCGTGCGCTTCGGTCAGGCACATCGAACCGGCCCAGCGCCCCTCGTACATCGGCGGCAGGTATTGGTTTTTCAGTTCTTCGCTGGCATGCGCATCGATCGCCAGGCAGGCGCCGGAGCTCAACGCTGAATAGAGCGCGAAACTGCAATTGGCGCCGTAAAGCATCTCCTCGAAACACACCGCGAGCATTTTTGGCATGCCCATGCCGCCAAACGCCGGATTACCGCTAAGCCCGACCCAGCCACCTTCGGCATAAGTTGCGTAGGCGTCTTTGAATCCAGCAGGTGTTTGCACCTTGCCTTCGCGCCATTGCGCGCCTTCTTCATCGCCGCTGCGATTGAGCGGGGCGATCAGGCCACCGGTCACTTTTGCGGCCTCTTCGAGAATTGCATCAGCGGTAGCGGCGTCGATCTGCTGCGCCAGTGCAGGCAAGCGAGCCCATATCGCAGGCGCCGAGAAAACCTCATGAAGCAAAAAACGCATATCGGTGAGCGGGGCGTTGAATTGGGGCATTGCACAACCTCTTTTGTTATTGGTCATGGCTGAAGGCGGCCATGAACGGTTGGATAACGTGCTTTACAGCGTTTTGAAATGTAGTGATTCGGGCGTTGAAAATGCTGCAAAAGAAAACAATTGAATACTGTCTCATTTTTGTAGAGGATATCAATAACACGTTGGCGGCGCTTCTTCGCTGGACGTGGCGAACCCCAAAACAAGATAAAAACAGGTGAGAACATGACTTCGCTCCAACGCAGCGACCTACCCGGTAATGCCTCCGACACCTTTGGAAATAGCGCTAGCCTGTTGGCTCATGCGCGTTCGCTGGTGCCTGCACTGAAAGAACGCAGCAAAGAAACTGCCGGTCTCGGACGCCTGCCGGAACTAACGCTCGCTGACTTGGATGCAGGTGGATTGCTGGGCATGACCATTCCGCGTCGTTACGGCGGCAGTCAGGTTTCGGTGCGGACGTTTCTTGATGTGGTCGCCGAAATCGGTCGTGGTGACGCATCGGTGGCGTGGGTCACGGCGCTGACCAACATTACCAACTGGTGTGCCGCGTCGTTCTTTGGCGAGGAGGCCGCAAAAGAGGTGTTCTGCGGCGCCAAACCGGCTCGGGTTGTCGGTGTTCTATCGCCACGTAAAGCCGTCGTACGCAAAGTCGAGGGCGGTTATCTGATCGAAGAGGGCGTGTGGGGCTTCAATTCCGGCGTCTACCACGCGACGTGGGACATGCTCGGTATTCCCTTGGTCGATGAGCACGGTAAAGTGCTGGACCAAGGCGCGGCGCTGATTCCGATCGAGCAGGTGCAGATCCTCAATGACTGGAACGTCATTGGTATCAGTGGCAGCGGCAGTTCCAGCGTGTCAGTCAGCAATGTGTTTGTGCCGGACTCGCGCATTGCGTCGGTCAGCCAGGCCATCGAAGGCAATTACCAGTCGACGCATCTGGAAGGCGAGTCGGCGTATCGCGCGGCGTGCATGCCGATGCTGGCGATCATTCTGGCCTTCCCTGCATTGGGCCTCGGCGTCGCGGCACTGGAAACATTCCTCGAAACGCTGCCACGTCGCGGCATCCAGTATTCCTGGTACAGCAAGCAGGCCGACGCGCCCGTCACCCATCTGGTGGTCGGCGAAGCCTCGGCGAAAATCGACGCGGCGCGGGTCATTCTTGAGCGCCACGCCGACACCATTGATGCCAGCGCCGCATCGGGCGTCTACATGGATTACCTCGAACGCGCCAAGGTACGCCGCGATGTCGGCTACGCCGAAACCTTGATCTGGCAAGCCGTCGACATGCTCGCGTCGGCCTCGGGTGGCTCGTTGGCCTCGGCCAATAACCCGATGACCAAAATCTGGCAAGACGCGCGGGTGGCCTCTTTGCACGGCATCGTCAACCCCTCTCTGAATTTCGAAACCTACGGCCGGCTTCTCTGCGGCAATACCGCCGGCACGCCGTTTATCTAAGCGCGCAACGCTGCGTATTCACCGGGAGACGACCATGCAAGCCAAAGCAATAGACGCGCGGGTTTTTCGCCGCGTGATGGGCAAATTCGCCACCGGCGTGACCGTGATCACCTTCATCCACGAAGGGCAATTCAGCGCCATGACGGCCAACGCCTTTATGTCTCTGTCGGTCGATCCGCCGATGGTGTTGATCGCTGTGCGCAATCAGGCGCGATTCGCTGGCGCGATCAAACCCGGCGATGCGTTCGGCATCTGTTTTCTGCGGGAAGAACACGAAGCGCTGAGCAGTCACTTCGGCGGTCGGCCTGTGGCGGATCTGCCGGTGGACTATCGCCAACTGGGCGACGCCCCGGTATTGGCCGGTGCTTTGGTGCAACTCGCGGTGCGCGCCAACGCGGTTCACGAGGGTGGCGATCACCTGATCTATACCGCCGATGTACAAGCCGTGGAAGAGTCGGACGGTCGTCCGTTGCTGTTCTATTCCGGCTCTTACAAGCAACTCCATGCTCTCGACCCTGCGACCTGCTGGTTCGATCTGGGCTAGCTGACAACTCCATCTCAACAATTACAAAAGGAGCACGCCATGATTGCTGTACGTGATATCGCCTATGTTCGCTACCAGGTCGAAGATCTCGACGCTCAAGAACAGTTTTTGCACGATTTCGGAATGCTGCCGCACGTTCGAACTGCCGACACTTTGCAGATGGCAACTTATAAGGGTGGTTACCCGGCCTACATCGCACAACGCGGCCCGAAAAAAGCGCTGGGCATAGGTTTTCAAATCGCCAGTTTTGATGATTTGAAACGCGTTGCCACTCACTTCAACAGCGACATCTGTGAAAACACTGAACTCGGCACTGGCTGGGTGCTGACACTACAAGACCCAGATGGCCTGCGCGTGGACTTGCTCCACGCCGGCGACGTGATTGCGCCACAGACTGCACGGCCGCCGCTGTTACTGAACAACGCTGAACAACGCCCGCGCCTCGGCAAAACCAATCGCATCGACATCCAGCCTTCGCACGTCATGCGCCTTGGCCATGTGGTGTTGAAGACGGTCAATTTCGCGGCGATGTTCAGTTTCTATCAGGACCTGTTGGGCTTCCGTGTGTCCGACAGCTACTTCGCCGAAGCCCCGGAAAACACCGTCGCAACCTTTATGCATTGCGGTCTGGGGGACGAGTTCACCGACCACCACACCGTTGCGTTGATCAACATGGGCGCCGAAGAACCGGCGTTCGACCACTGCGCATTCGAAGTGCTGGATTGGGACGATGTGGCTTGCGGCAGCCAGTTCCTCACGCAAAAACAATACAACCACTCTTGGGGCATTGGCCGGCATGTGCAGGGCAGCCAGATCTTCGATTACTGGCTGGACCCGGCCGGCAACAAGATTGAGCACTGGACGGACGGCGATCTGGTCAACGACACGACCCCGGTTACCCATGAGCCGCTGAGCCTCGATGGTCTCTCGCAATGGGCACCGCCGCTGTCGCCTGAATTCCTCGCCTGACCCGCTGACCTCTCCAAAAAAACCTACAAGGAAATCCCCATGGCTGCCAAAGCGTCGAAAATTATCATCACCTGCGCCATCACTGGCTCTGTTCACACGCCGTCGATGTCGCCGTTCCTGCCGATTACGCCCGATCAAATTGCCCGCGCCTCGATTGAAGCGGCAGAGGCGGGCGCATCGGTTGTCCACCTGCATGCCCGTGACCCGGAGACCGGGATTCCGAGCCAGGATCCGAATCTCTTCGAGCAGTTTCTGCCACAGATCAAACAAGAGTCCGACGTCGTGATCAACCTCACGACTGGTGGCTCGCCGGCCATGACCATCGAAGAACGGCTGCAACCGGTCATGCGTTTCAAGCCCGAAGTCGCTTCGTTGAACATGGGCTCGATGAACTTCGGCACCTATGAACTGCTGCAGCGCTTCAAAGAGTTCAAACATGACTGGGAACAGCCGTTCCTGGAGGCTAGCGACGAGCGCATCTTCCGCAACACCTTCAAGGACATTGCGCACATTCTCGGCACCTGCGCGCAGAACGACACGCGCTTCGAAATCGAATGCTACGACATTGGCCACCTCTACACGGCAGCGCATTTTCGTGACCGCCAATTGGTCAAAGACCCGCTGTTCATTCAGTCGGTGTTCGGTATCCGTGGCGGCATCGGCGCGCACCCGGAAGATGTCATGCACATGAAGCGCACCGCCGACCGCCTGTTTGGTGACACTTACAACTGGTCGGTACTGGGCGCGGGCGCTCATCAATCGCGCATTGTCACACAGTCTCTGTTGATGGGCGGGCACGTACGTGTGGGCCTCGAAGACAACCTCTGGGCCGGTAAAGGCCGACTGGCGCAAAGCAATGCCGAGCAGGTTGCAGCGATCAAATCGGTGATCGAATCGCTGGGCTTCAGCGTGGCTACCCCGGATGAGGCGCGTGAGATCATGGGCTTGAAAGGGCGTGACAACGTCGCGTTTTAACGCTGGGTCATTGCCTGTCACAAACCCCGTCAGCCGCAGTGGCGGGGTTCTAAAGCCCGGTTTCTGTCTGGTGACAGTTGAATCGGGTATGCTTGGCCCCATTGAAAAAGTCACCTCTCGGTCACCCCAATGAATGAAATAGCAGCGCCTTCACCGCGATCGCCAAAGCGCTCAAAAACCGCTGCTCCCTCGCCAGAAAAAGTCGCTGATGATGCTGTGCCGACGACGGAAGTCAAAAAGCCGCGCATCAATGAGAAAGCCCGACTGCGCACGCGCAACAAACTCTTGCGTGCGGCGCGCACCGTCATGGCCGGCAAGGGCATCGAAGCAACGACGATCAACGACATCACCGAAGAGGCCGAGCTGTCCTTCGGTTCGTTCTACAACTACTTCTCCAGCAAGGAAGAAATCGCCCGCGCGGTGTTTATCGACGACGCGCAGTTGCTGGTCGAAGCGTTTGAAGCTGCTGTCACTCCGACCACCGGCATCGCCGAGATCGTCGGCACCAATTTCCGTCTCTGCGTACACCGTGGAATTTGCGACCCGATCTGGGGCTGGTTTCTGGTGTACTCGATTTACAGCATCAACGACATGCTGGCGATCATGGGTAAACCCTTGGCGCGTGACATCAGGATCGGCAACGAGTCCAACGACTTTGACGTTGTGGATGTCGATGCCACAGTGGACTGCATTATTGGCGGCATGCTGTTTCTACTACGTCAGGTTTTGACCGGGACTCGTCCTGTGTCTGCCGTTGAAAGCGCAGTGCAATACGTGCTTCGAGGCCTGGGTGTGAGCCACGAAGAAGCTGCGCGCATCGTACAGCTCGATCTGAGCAACGTTCTCTAAATCATTTTCGATCCTGCATCTGTGGCGAGGGAGCTCGCTCACTTTGGACTGCGCAGCAGGCCTTTCTTATAAGGAAAGGGCCGCTACGCGCCCCAGCGGGAGCAAGCTCCCTCGCCACATTTTATTTTCCAATTGCCGATCTTTACTCATCTATCCATGACAGCACCGGTCAGTCACAAGTAAGGCTGATGCCATCAACAAGCACATGTGATTTCCCAAGTCCCGGCTGAAACGAGACTATTCGATAAGCGCTCGTTATATGAACGCGAAGTTCCCGTTTTAGTGACAGAGGCCCATGGATGGCTTCAAGTTCTGATTAATAAATCCAAAAAAATAAATGTTTGTCTTTGAAGACATCCTTATCACAAAAATAATAGGGGAGTTGTATGAAGAATTTGGCGTATTGCTGCGCGGCCGGTGCAGCCTTGACGTGCTATGCGGGTCTGGGCCTGGCAGCAGATGGACAAACCAGTGATGCCGAGTGGGCGAAAATCAACTCACTGACATGGCAAGCCCAAGGCTTGACGACCCGGTTCCCGCCGTTACAGGACTCTATCCTGGCGGACAGCGGCAGTTGGCGCAGTGAATTGGCTAAACACAATATCGGCATCGAGCCACGTATTGTGATTAACGGCATCACTGACTTTAATCAGAACAACAATAAACCCAAAGACAGTTATGTCGGGCAGGGCGGCGATTTAATGGCCGGTACCTACTTTATTGACTTTGTTTATGGTCTGGACGACTTGGGGCTGCCGAACTCCAAGATCATGGCGTGCGTAAACTCGACCAACTCTTCTGTTGCAGGCAACCCACCGAACAACACGGCGGTCGCCTGCCTGAGTTACTTTCAAACTTTTCTCGACAAGAAAGTTGAGTTGAAGGCAGGTTTCGAGCCGAACTTGTATACCTATGTCGGTTTATTCACCGGTGGTGACGCGACGCTGACCAATACCCTCGGTTCGGTGATCCCGGTAGAGGCCGGTTTGAGTGATCCGGTAACCACGCCGCCGATGGTCAACCTGGCCTATAAGGGCGAGGATGGTTTCTATGCGCGCGGTGGCGTGCAGCGCAGCGTTTCGCCGAATGGGCGGGTGTATGAAGTCGAGAACAACGGCATCGGTCTGGATGCTTCGATGGAAGACGCCAAAGTTCTTTACGTCAGTGAAGTGGGTATAGATCGCAAACCTACACCCGGCGGTAACCGGCTGTGGGTTCGTGCGGGCGGTGTCTCGAACCCGACCAAATATAAAGCCTTTGAAGGTGGCGAAGAATCCAACAAAGCCTACTGGGCATTGGCGGACTACCAAGTCACTCAGCCCGACAAGAGCATTCCGGTTCATGGTCTCTATGTAGGTGCATCGGCGATGTACGCGCCTTCCGATGTCAACCTGTACACCCAGAACTATGAGGCGCGCATGTACTACTATGGCCCATTCAAGTCGCGTCCTTTGGACAAGGTTTCCTTTGTCGTAGGCAAAAACGTGTTCAGTCAGGAAGCCCAGGATACGTTGGCCGCCCGCAAAATCGACACTGCCTCTACGCAATTGAGTGCTACGGCGGCATATGCGATGCACGTTACGCGCGGCGTCTATCTGTCTTCAGCCGTGGGGTACACCAAAGATCCTTCGTTTACTGCCGATATCAATCACGCGCTGACGTTCAAGTTGGGATTGTTGTTCAACTTCTAAGCCGTATTACAGTCGCAAAAAAAGCCGTCGAAAGACGGCTTTTTCATTGGCTGGAATATCAGATTTTCCGACCCGCATCCTTGAACAGGTCCCGGATAAAACTATGTCCGGGATCAGAGTCATTGCGGTCCAGCCACACCAGCGACTCTTCCAGCGGTCTGATTTCAATCGGGCACTCCATGATTTTCAGATTCAGCGCGTGGGCCATGGCTTGTGCCATTCGGCGATGAATAGTCGCAACCAGCGGTGTGCCAGGCAGCATCATGATCAGGCTGGAAAAGCTTGGCGCCTTGGTTACGATGCGCGGTTCGATGCCGGCACGCAGCCAGCCGCGATCAATCAAAGTGCGCCAATCGCTGCCAAACGACACCTGGCCATGCGGCGCACCAATGTACTGTTCCAGCGTGATGTCATTGGTCGCGTCGAAATGCGCAGGGTCGACAACACAGACAAAGTCATCACGGAACAAGCCTTCGATCCGAAAGTGTTCACTGGGTTTGTAGACCTTGTGGTTATCCCAGTCGATCAGACCCACGCAAAAGTCCAGATCGCCACGCTCCAGACGGTTGTAACTATCGGCATCCAGACGCTCAACATGAATCACTGTATGCGGTGCAGATTGCAGCAGCAGACGCAGCACGCTCGGCATCAGCACCATTGCCGCGTAATCCGTCATTGCCACTTTGAAGTGTCGTTGCTCGGTTTTCGGGTCGAACTTCGGTCGAACTTGCAGTGCCGTTTGAATGCTCGATAACGAGGTTTTCACCGGTTCCATCAACGCTGTTGCCAGAGGTGTCAGTTCGAAATTGCGACCGACACGCACCAAGAGTTCATCATCGAAATGTTCGCGCAAGCGGCGCAGTGAAGCGCTCATCGCTTGCTGCGTGACGAAGAGCCTTTCGGCTGCGCGGGTGACGTTGCGTTCGGTAAGAAAAGCATCGAGGGAGCGCAGGAGATTCAAATCGAAATGTTGAAATTGCATGTGAAGTTCCGCCATTACAGAGTTCGATTATTTTTATTGGGTGATGCTGAGCCGTGAGGCGGCCCGAACCAATCGATAGCGAGCGTTTCAGGTTTTCGGAGGGGGGCTGCGACGAGGTAGGGATTTATTGCTGCGTCAATTCCTGGTACGTCGTTTCAGTGAACGTCGGGAACATTTTCGCCAGTCCTTTTGGCGGCGGATCGTTGAGCGCCGCTTTCACTTCATCGAGGGTTTTATGTTGCGCCACCAGTTGTTCGATCTCGGCTCGACGCGACATCGCGATTTGCAGGCGCTCTTGCAGATCCGCGCGCTTGAGCGGCTGACCATGGCCCGACACATAAACCTGCGCATTCAGTGCAATCAGCGCTTGCATGGTTTTGATCCAGCCGAGGGATGAACCGTGCTTGTTGAGGTGGATGCCAGGGTATTGGCTGAAATCCGGGGCGAGGATATCGCCGGTGAATACAACATCTTGCGCCGGCAGGTAGATGATCAAATCACTGTCAGTATGCGCGGGAGCCAAGTGCATCAGTTGCAGCGTCACGCCGTCGACGACAATGGTCTCGCTGTCTTTAACGGTTTTTGTGGGCAAGTAGTCCTTTAACTCTGCCGGCGTGGTCGTGGTATTCATCAACGGGTTTTGCAGGGCTTCCTGCATTTCCGGCCCGGTGTTTTCCTGCGCGATGATCTCCAGGCCACGCGGATAAGCCGGCAAGCCGTTGACGTGGTCTGGATCGCTGTGGGTGAGGATGATGGTGCTCACGGGTTTGGGCGTGATTTGCGCAATGGCCTTCAGGACTTTCTTCGCTGCTGGAGCGAACATCTGCGCATCGACGAGGATGACACTCGAGTTCGCCACGATAATCCCGCTATTGGCCATGCCACCGCTGACGTAATAAATGCCCTCACTGACGGGATGAACCGTGATGGGCGCTACCGTCGCATATACGGTCAGTAACTTGGCAAGAACGGGCGGAGAGGGCCTCGGCATGAAAAAGGCCACACCAGCCAGGACGGCTACTACAACAACTACGCCTACTGCTGTTTTACGAAACATCGTACTCACTCCGCCACATAAAATTACCGCCACTGTCCTCGTGCAGACCTGTTGGCTTAATGGCTCTTGTAGATTTCCAGCGCTTCTTTGAAGGCTGCCACCGGATCGGTTTTGCTCACCGGCGCGCGGTTGATGCCCTGGCTGCCAATGATCGAGTTACGCAGTACGCCGACACCGGCTATTTCCACTTCGCAGATGTCCCCTTCCTGCATCCACAGTTGCGGTTTACGGAACAAACCCACGCCTGCGGCAGAGCCGGTAACGATGACATCACCCGGTTGCAGCTCGGTAAATTCGGAAATGTAGCTGATGATCTGCGGGAAATTGTAGATCAGGTCCGCGTAGGGCATTTCCTGCACCACGTTGCCGTTCAAGCGCGTAGTAAGCGTCAACGTCGTCGGGTCGGTGATTTCATCGGCAGTGACCATCCACGGGCCGAACGCACCGGATTTAGGAAAGTTTTTACCTGCGGTGAACATTGGCGAGTGGCATTGATAATCACGCAACGAACCGTCGTTGTAGCAGGCGTAACCGGCGACATGACTGAGGGCGTCGGCCTCACTGATGTGCCGGCCAAGTTTGCCGATGATAATTGCGATTTCGCCTTCGAAGTCGTACAGCGGGCTGTTGTTAGGCTTTTCCATCGGTGTGGCATGGCCGACGTGCGAACGGGCGGTTCGAGTGAATACGTACGGCTTTGGCGGCACATGCTCATGCCCACTGAACTGCGCTACTTCCGCGCAATGTGAGTGAGTGTTCATGCCCATGCAGAAAATTGCGCCCGGGTTGGTGATCACCGGCAGCAGACTGACCTGACTCAATGTGTAGTCGACCTGACTCGGCAGGGTAAGGTTGTCGAGGCAGGCCAAGCCATGTTCTAACAGAGCTTTCAGGCTAGCCACTTCCGGAAGTCGCGAGCTGAGATCGATGATGCCATCGGCACGTACCAGACCAAAACGTTCACGACCTTCTACGAGATACGAAGCAAGTTTCATGTTGATTCCTACGCATTGAATTTTGATGTGTTGAATTGTTCGGTAATGGGCTCATCGTCACGCGCGCGGATGTGCCACGACGGGCTGCGCTGCGTTGTCCTTTGACTTGGGCATGGACAGCAGGATCAAACCGGCAAGAATCGGCGCAGCCGCAAAGAACAGCGACACCTGGCCACGAGAAAATCCGGAAGCGAACATCCAGCCAGCCAGCGCAGGACCGACAACGCTAGACACGCGGCCGACGCCAAGAATGAAGCCGATGCCAGTCACACGGGTGTGGGGAGGGAAGGCCGAAGCCATGGTCGCGTAAAACACTCCGGTAGCGCCGGAGATGCAGAAGCCGGCGAGGGCGGCCACCAGAATCAACGTCGTCAGCACCGGCGGGGTGAAGCCAAACACGCCGACGAAGATACCGAAGCCAATCATCCCGAAAGAAGCCACCCGACCGGCGCCTACGCGAGTTGCCAGCGCGCCGAGTACGACCGCACCGATCATCCCAAGGGCATGACTGACAGCCGAAACACGGCTGCCTGTGGCCGGAGGAAAACCGGCATCAGCGATGAACTGAGGCATCCAGTTGAGCAAGAAATACATCGTCGTCGACGCGAGCATGAAAATCAGCGTCAGACGCACGGTGACACCAATGATTTCCGGGCCAAACAACGCTTTGTAGGAAGGTCGTTGCGATTCTCGTTTCTCAGGCAGTTCGCTTAGCGGAGGGTGCTTTAGATGCGCAAGCACACGGTTGACGCGAGCCAGCGCGTTGGCTGGACGACGGGTGAGCAGATACGCTGGGGATTCAGGCAAAACCCAAATGACAATCGGCACCACGATTGCGCCGGCGACAGCGCCGGAGATGTACACCGCGTGCCAGCCAAAGTGCGTCAGCAGCGGTGCCGCGATCAAGCCGCCCAGAATCGAGCCGAAAGTAAAACCGACCGTTGTGATCGCGACAGCGAAGGCCCGACGACGGCTGTTACAGAACTCTGCGGAAATCGACATCGTCAGAGGCACCATCACGCCGATACCCATTCCGGTGATTACCCGGCACGCCGCGAGGGTCTGGATATTTTCGCAAAAAGCCGAGAGCAGTGAGCCGCAGATCATCAGCGCGAGACCACCAAACACCAATGGTCGACGCCCCCATACATCTGCCAGCGGCGACAGCGCCAAAGCACCGATTGCCATGCCGACCAGGCCGCTGGAAAGCAGCATCCCCAGCGCAGCTTTATCGATGTTCCAGGCCACGCTCAACGCCGGCGCGGTGAACGCGGTCGCCAATACGTCGTAACCGTCGAGTGCAGCCAGCAATACGGATAGGCACAGCACCAGAATCTGGGCGCGGCTCATGGGCATTTCGTCAATCGAGGGCAGTAGACCGGCCCCCTTGGTTATGATTGTCATCGCACGCTTCCTGTTGAGCCTGGGCCTTTCAGATTCGGCGATGCCGGACGCCTGAAAGGCTGGCTGTTTATTGTTGTTGGTGTCGAACAGCGTCATTGCCGGCTAGCGGGTGCAGCATCAAGCGGGTTGCAATGCCCTTGCCTCAGCAAGCCAGGCTTTGCCTTCGGCATACAGTTGATGGGTCGCTTCGGTGTTGTCGACGTATTGCCCGGGCTGAACGGCGAAACCGGTTTTGTTCAGCATGAAGCCCAGGTATTTGTATGCCGGGTCGAACTGGCTGGTGTCCATCCACAGGCTTTTGAACCAGAACACCAGCGATGGCTCGATGCTGTCGAGGCGGTCTTTCTGATAGATGCAGTAGCGGCGGGAAATCTTCCAGTTGCCGTTGTCCTTGACGATGAAGTCGTAGAACAGCGCCTCTGACGTCAGATCCAGACCGGGGCTGGCGACTTCCGAGCGGGCCATGATCGATGCCGGCGTGATCGCGATGGCACGGTCAGCGCTGACGTCGATGATCGAAGGTTTCATCACGTGCATGGTTTTCACCGGGCTCTTCGACATGCCTTTCGAGCCTTCGACAAAGCCCTGAATCGAACCGATGTACCAGGTCAGATGGATGGTCCCGTCATCGACGAACGTCGAGCGCAATTCGTCCCACATTTTATGGTCGCGAAAGAACCCCCAGTTCAACAGCAACTGGCTGATCTCGGTGATGTCCTGCGCGTTTGCCTTGTTCTTGTTGGTCATGGAAAAAACGCTTCCGGTCGGGTGGAAAATGAGTTGAGAAAGACGCTTTCTCAGGTTGTGCGGGGTTACTCAGTAAGGTTGCGAAATGGCCGTCAAGGCAGCCATCATCACCGCGCCGTTTTCGGTGGGCGGCGCTTTCCGTTGTTCCAGTTGCGAGAGCTTGACGCTGCTGTCGACGACGGTTTTTACCCGTTCGAAACGGCGTTGCATGAACGCATCGAGTGCTTCTGGCAATGAGGTGGCGGTTGCAATGCACTGGCCCAGTACTACCGCGTCTTCGAGCGCCATGCCGGCGCCCATACCCAAATGCGCGGTGGTTGCGTGGGCGGCGTCACCGATCAACAGGGTGCGACCGCGATGCCATTGATCCGGGACGAGAATCCAGTCGAACGGGCGCCCGATCAGTGCGGAGTCTGACTTGAGACGCTCTTGAAGGTGCTTGATCGGTGCCGCTGAAATCGAATCCAGCAAGCGTGTAAAGAGCCCGAGCACATCGGCGTCGCTCAGCCATGTACGCTCGGGAATCGTCAGCACGGCCGGGACATACGTCAGGTTTTGATGCGGCAGATGGTAGAAGCCTACTTTGCCGACATCGCTTGTGTACCAGCCTTCGCCCTCGATGGCCGGGCCAGGAACCATCCAGCGAATGCTGATCTGGCCGGAGTACTCAGGCTCGCCAATCTCGGGGAAAACCATTTTGCGTGTGTGTGAGTGAATACCGTCAGCGCCGATCACCAGATCGAATGCGCGAGTTTCACCATCGGAAAAAGTCACCAGCGCTGAATCGCCACTATCGTCGATGGCCGTGATCGTCAGGCCTTTGCGAATGCTGCACAGCGAGTTCGCGGTGTTTTCCAGAATCTGCGCAAACGCTGGACGGAATACGGCAACGCCATCCTTCGATCCTGGCCATTCTGGTCTGCGAGGTGCCGCGCGGAGCAGTTGCCCGTCCGCGGCGTAGAGCGAGGCAGCAGTCGAGTCAGCAGCGAAAGTTCTGCCGGTGTCGCAGCACTCTTGGTACACCCCAAGTTCAAACAGGGCTTCGGCCGCACGACCGGACAAGGCCATCGAGGCGCCGTCAGGCTTGCCGTGGAGTTCGACCACTTCGCAATGCACACCGAGGCGAGACAAGGCGATCGCCGCCGACAGTCCCGCAACTCCACCACCTACAATTAGCGCTTTCGAAATACAGGCCATTTTTCGACATTCTCATCTGGGTCA
>NZ_JBNNWE010000018.1:0-77281 GCF_050280905.1 Pseudomonas sp. NPDC086278 | reverse complement strand
TCGACCGGAATGAAGCTGACCAGCACCAGCGCCGGCAACAGCCACGGACGCCAGCGCGCCGTGAAATCGAACGAACCCAGCAGCACAAAAATCACTAACGATGAAACGATCGACCGGCGAGCGACCGGTGCGGTGACCAGTGCGAACAACCAGTGCGCCGGTATCGGCAAGCTCGCCTTCACCACGATTCAGAGCTTCTTTTACCAGATCATCGACACTCAGATCGGTGTACACGGCGTTATTGGCTTGCGTCATGAGATTCCCCGTCGGCCAGTGGCCGAGTGTGCTCCAAACGTTTTGTAGTAGAAAGTCGTGCACTACTACCGCGACAAAAAGTGGGCCGGATTATGCCAGAAACGCCCAAAAAGAGTAGGGCCCTCCCGTCGTAACGGCGTTATTCCGGCACTAACCAGTGAATTTACCTGCGCTGAACCGTTTTAGTGACGGGTATCTGACGGCGTCTCGACACCCGCTCCGGCGAATAATTGGGCGATATCGGCGGCATCGAACAGGTAGCGCTGGTTGCAGAACTGGCAGTCGATCTCGATGTTGCCACCGTGTTCGACGACCAGATCCTGCGCATCTTCAAGACCCAAACTGACCAGTGCATTGGCAGAACGTTCGCGCGAGCAGCTGCAACGGAAGCGCAGTTTCTGCACATCGAACAGGCGAACCTGCTCTTCGTGGTAGAGGCGATGAAGCACGGTTTCGTTGTCCAGGCTCAGCAATTCATCGGCAGTCAGGGTGCTGCCCAGGGCGGTGATGTGCTGCCAGCTGGCGGCGCGTTCTTCTTCGTCTTTCAAGCGATCGGCGGGCAATTGCTGCAACAGCAGGCCACGGGCGCGACGGCCATCGGCGTACAGCCAGAAACGCGTGCCGACTTGCTGCGACATGACGAAGTAATTGGTGAAGCACTCGGACAGGGTTTCGCCGTCGAGGTCGACGATGCCCTGGTAACGCTGGCCCTGAGTCGGGTCCACGGTCAATGCCAACACGCCGTTGGGCATCAGATCGGCAAGGGTGGCGTCCGGAGCAATCTGATCGGCCTCGTAACGGGCCAGACCACGAATTTCGCGCTCGCTGGAGCATTCGATCATCAGCAGCGGGATCGGGCCGTCGGAACGGGCCTGAAGAATCAGCAAGCCATCGAACTTCAAGGTGCCGACCAACAATGACGCGGCTGCCATCAACTCGCCGAGCAGTTGCGCAACCGGCTCCGGGTACGGGTGTTTGGCGAGGACTTCGGCATAGCTACGTTCCAACGCAACCAGCTCGCCGCGAGTGTCGCTGTCATCGAAGATGAAGCGTTGGGTGAAGTCGGTATCTGGAAGATCGGTCATAGGTCTGGGTATCTGAAGTGATGACGAAATGGTGACAAACATGAAATCGCGGCGCTGCGGCACCGGTTCGGGTACGCAATGTTCAGCCATGGGCGGCATTTTATGAACAATCGTGTTTCGTTCCAAGCGCCTTGGCGAGTGCTGCGCGCTCGATTGCGAGCAAGCTCATCGCAATACGTGTGGGAGCGGGCTTGCTCGCGAAAGCGTCAGCCCAGCCCCCAGCAAAACATCAAGCTCACTCGTCGTTACTGCTTCCGCGAAACTTGAACAAATCCCGCCGCTGCTTCTTGCTCGGTTTGCCGTCGGTGCTCACGCCCAGCGAGCCAGCCTTACGCATCGCCGCGGCCGCTTCACGCTTGGCGATGCTCGCGTCGGTCTCCGCATACAACGCCTGCGCCTCCGGGGCGCCACGGCGCACGATTGACAGCGCCTGGACTACCACAGTCTTTTCCTCGAACCCGACGCGAATCTGAAACTCGTCACCGACCCGCGGTTCCTTGCCCGGCTTGCAGCGTTCGCCCCGGCAATGCACCTTGCCGCTTTCGATCGCCGTCTTCGCCAAGGCACGTGTTTTGTAGAAACGCGCAGCCCACAACCACTTATCGAGACGGACCTTGTCGTCCTCTTCCTTTTTTTGTGCCACTGGAATTCCTCTTTGAGCCAATAGTCGGAACTGTACTACCGTTTCTGTCGGGCGCAAGAACCCGATGGTCCGGATATAATGTCGACCGGGCCGGGGAATCTAAATATGCAGACACACTTGTCGATCAACGTGATGCCCAATGCTGTGTAACGTCCGCAGCAGTTGTGCTCGCAGCACGCTTGAGGCAGCGAAAGGACAGGGTTTGCGGCTCGACAGGCTGATTTTCGAAACACTGGAAAGCGAGCACGTAGATAACTATCGCCATTTGGCCAATATTCTGCGTGAATACCGCGAATTCGGCTTCGAGACCGCCTTGCGGAGTTGAACGTTACAGTCATTGCCGAAGGGATCGACGGCGCCGGAGAGCGGGATTGCCTGGCGGACTGTGGAATATTTCTGATGCAGGGTGACTGGTTCGCCAGACCTGCATTCAAAGCGTTGGCCCAGGTCACGCCTGAGGCCTGGACGCGATAATCGCCGGTTTACCTATTGAAGACATTTGACCATTTGACCGTTGTCGGTCTGCGCGAGTGGGTGGCGCTCCCGGATTTGGGAGTTGCCGGCCTGCGAGCAAAAATCGACACCGGTGCCAGTACCTCCAGCCTGCACGCCACCGACATCGAGCCGTTCGAGCGCGATGGCGAGAAGTGGGTGCGCTTTACCGCGCACCTGGGCACGGTGGTGCAACTGCGCCACCGGCGCTGCGAAGCGCCGCTGGTGACGATGAAAACCATTAAAAGCTCCAACGGACACGCGCAGATGCGCTACGTGGTCAGCACCACTCTGGCCCTCGGTGATCGGGTCTGGCGGGTCGAGTTCACCCTCGCCTGCCGCAAGTCCATGCGCTATCGCCTGCTACTCGGCTCCAAAGCCTTGATCGACGGCCAACTGGTGGTCAATCCGGGCATCAAATATGTACAAGACAAGCCGGTGTTCCCGGTATCTACCTCCTCCACAGGTGTTGCATGAAGATCGCTGTGCTGTCGCGGAATCCGCGTCTGTATTCCACTCGTCGTCTGGTCGAAGCCGGCACCGAGCGTGGCCATGAAATGGTGGTGATCGACACCCTGCGCGCCTACATGAACATTGCCAGCCACAAACCGCAGATCCACTACCGCGGCAAGCCGCTGGAGGGTTTCGACGCGGTGATCCCGAGGATCGGTGCGTCGGTTACGTTTTATGGCTGCGCGGTGTTGCGTCAGTTCGAAATGATGGGGGTTTTTCCGCTCAACGAATCGGTGGCCATTGCCCGTTCGCGAGACAAATTGCGTTCGTTGCAACTGTTGTCGCGTCGCGGAATCGGCTTGCCGGTGACCGGGTTTGCGCACTCCCCGGATGACATTCCCGATTTGATCGACATGGTCAACGGCGCACCGCTGGTGATCAAAGTGCTCGAAGGCACTCAAGGCATTGGCGTGGTGCTGTGCGAAACCGCGACAGCGGCGGAGTCGGTGATCGAGGCCTTCATGGGCCTGAAGCAGAACATCATGGTTCAGGAATACATAAAGGAAGCCGGCGGCGCGGACATTCGCTGCTTCGTGGTTGGCGACAAGGTGATTGCGGCGATGAAGCGTCAGGCCAAGCCTGGAGAGTTTCGCTCCAACCTGCATCGCGGTGGCAGCGCCAGCCTGATCAAGATCACGCCGGAAGAACGCATGACTGCATTACGCGCGGCGAAGGTGATGGGTCTGGCGGTGGCGGGTGTGGATATCCTGCGCTCCAATCACGGGCCGCTGGTGATGGAAGTGAACTCGTCACCGGGTCTGGAAGGGATAGAGACCACCACCGGGAAGAACGTGGCAGGGATCATCATTGAGCATCTTGAGAAAAATGGCGGGCCGAATATGACGCGGACCAAAGGCAAGGGCTGACCGCTTGAGTTTATGGTGGCTGGAAAGCCGCCTTCGCGAGCAAGCCCACAGGGAAACGCATTCCAATGTGGGAGCGGGCTTGCTCGCGAAGAGGCCAGCAGCCCCAGCAAAAATGCCAGTTCTTAAACCGCATCCCGCGGCAGCATCAAACCCAGCGGCAACCGCACGCGTGCCTCAAGCCCACCACCCGACCGGTTACGCAACTCCACATTCCCGCCATGCATCGAAGCAATCCGCTTCACGATCGCCAGGCCCAGGCCCGTGCCCTTCCCGCCCCGGGCACGATCACCACGGGTAAACGGATTGAAAATGGCCTCCAGCTCCGAAGGATCAATCCCCGCCCCACGGTCCATCACGCTCAGCACCACATATGGCGCACTGGTATCACCCGATACGTAAGCCGCCACTTCAACGCCGCTCCCCGCATGATGCAAGGCGTTGCCGATCAAATTGTTCAGCAGGCGCTTCATCGATACCCGGCGCAACGGAAATGGCGGGATCGGTTCCAGACGCAACCGCACTGTTTCTTCGTTCTGGTTATACGGCGCCGCCACTTCGCGAACCAGGTCGCTCAGGTCGACCTCTTCCACCGACTCATCGCGGCCGTCGCGGATAAACGCCAGGAACTGGTCGAGAATCGCGTCCATGTCTTCGATGTCGCGGACCATGTCGTCCGACAGGTCACTGTGATCGCCCATCAACTCCAGCGACAACCGCAAACGGGTCAGCGGCGTGCGCAAGTCGTGAGAGACCCCCGCCAGCATCAGTTCCCGTTCGCGTCCTGCCTGCTCGACGTCCTCGGCCATTTGGTTGAAGGCGCGGTACACCTCGGCCATTTCGCTGGGCGTATCGCTGATCGGCAGGCGCACGCTGCGGCCCTGCCCGAGTTGCCGCGCGGCGAATACCAGACGTTTCAGGGGCTGGTTGAGCTGGCTGACGAAAATCCAGGCCGAGGCAGTGGACAGCAAGCCGATGGCGAGGAACCAGCCGAGCACGTTCCAGATTTTCTGGCCACGCAAAGGGTGCGGGTACAACGGCACTTTCAGCCAGCCGTCGCCCAGGCTGGGTGCCCGGACCCACAGCGCCGGGGGCGAGTGCATGCGTAATCGAACTTCGGTGTCGGCGCCCAACTCGTCACGCATCTGCCGTTGATAGATCGCGCTGTAAGGCCAGTGCTGCTCGCCTTCCGGTACGCCGGCGCCGACCACCCGGATCAGGGTCGCGGCATCGGCGATTTTCTCACGATTTTTTTCATCGGCCGCCCAGTAGGCGCGTAACGTCAGGGCGACGCCGTGGCTGTATTGACGATCCACCAGCACGTCTTCGTTCATCAACAGATAAACAAGGGTCAGCGCCTTGGAGAACAGCACGACGATCAGCACCAGCCAAAGGGTGCGAGAGAAGAAACTCTGGGGGAACCAAACAGGGGTTTTCATGGATAACCGCTACACACTTGCAGGAGCGAGCGATGCTCGCATATTGCGGATCGCGAGTCTGCGGACAACCTCATCCGCGAGACCCGCTCCTACAAATCGCCGATCACTTGGTGGCGGCGCCATCCGGAACGAACACGTAGCCCACGCCCCAGACAGTCTGGATGTAACGCGGTTTGGAAGGATCGGGTTCGATCATCCGGCGCAGGCGCGAGATTTGAACGTCGATGGAACGCTCCAGGGCATCCCACTCACGGCCACGGGCCAGGTTCATCAGTTTGTCGCGGGTCAGTGGCTGACGCGCGTTCATGACCAGCGCCTTGAGCACCGCAAACTCACCGGTGGTGAGCATGTGCACTTCATTGCCGCGCTTGAGTTCGCGGGTCGCCAGCGACAGCTCGTAGTCACCGAAGGTCACGCTTTCGTCTTCACTGCCCGGCGCGCCCGGTACAGGGGTCGATTGACGACGCAGGACCGCTTTGACGCGAGCCATCAGCTCGTCCGGGTTGAACGGCTTGGCCAGGTAATCGTCGGCGCCCAGTTCTAGGCCCTTGATGCGGCTCAGCTCATCGCCCTTGGCGGTCAGCATGATGATCGGGATCTGATTGTTCGCGGTGCGCAGGCGGCGGCAAGCGGTCAGGCCGTCTTCACCGGGCAGCATCAGGTCGAGAACGACCAGGTTGAACACCTCACGCGCCAGCAGGCGATCCATTTGCTCGGTGTTCGGTACGGCACGGGCGCGGTAGCCCTTGCTGACGAAAAAGCGCTCCAGCAGGCTGCTCAGCCCTGGATCGTCGTCAACAATAAGAATTTTTTCGCCTTCAGCAATGTTTGCAGTGCTGCTCATTAGATGCTCCTTTGATCTCGGCGCGCATTATGGCGTAGCTGCCGTTATACGCACCGTGTGCATTGTTAGCAGATTTTTCCTTTACCGCCAGCACAGCGGCCGTTGAACCTGCAGCCTGTGATGCCCCGAATGGCCGAACGCTGGGTATAATGCGCGGCGTTTTGTGTCAGGCAACGTCTGATCACTGTTATCGGCCGCCGCTTTCCATATTTCATGGCGCCGGCAGTAATTGTTCGATTTCACGGGTCAACGGGATGCCTGTTGATTCAGGTAGCGGCGCACGCCAGGCCGCTCAACCAGACTCGCCGCGCCTTTATCTATGCGCCTGCGAGCCTGCTTCACAATTTGTCAGGTGGTTTTATGGACAGCATCAACAGCCGCATCGCCGAGGAACTCGGTGTACGCCCACAACAGGTCGAAGCGGCCGTCGCGCTACTCGATGAAGGCTCTACCGTTCCCTTCATCGCCCGCTACCGGAAAGAAGTGACCGGCAGCCTCGATGACATCCAGTTGCGGCACCTGGAAGAGCGCCTGCGTTACCTGCGAGAACTCGACGAACGGCGCATCAGCATCCTCGCCAGCATTCAAGAGCAAGGCAAGCTGACCCCGCAACTTGAGCGCGACATCAAACTCGCCGACACCAAGACCCGCCTCGAAGACTTGTATTTGCCGTACAAGCAGAAGCGCCGCACCAAGGGCCAGATCGCCCTGGAAGCCGGCCTCGGCGAATTGGCCGACGGCCTGTTCAACGACCCGTCCCTGACGCCAGATGCCGAAGCCGCACGCTTCGTCGACGCCGAAAAAGGCGTGGCCGATGTGAAGGCAGCCCTTGAAGGCGCCAAGTACATCCTCATGGAACGCTTTGCCGAAGACGCCGGCCTGCTCGACAAGCTGCGCAGCTATCTCAAGCAGGAAGCCACCCTCAGTGCCCGCGTGATCGCCGGCAAGGAAGAGGAAGGCGCCAAGTTCCGCGACTATTTCGAACACGATGAACCGCTGAAAAGCATGCCGTCGCACCGCGCGCTGGCGATTTTCCGTGGCCGCAACGAAGGCATCCTGAGTTCGGCGCTGAAGGTCGGCGAAGAGCTGCCGGGCACCCTGCACCCGTGCGAAGGCATGATCGGTCAGCAGTTCGGCATCCAGAACCAGAACCGCGCCGCCGATAAATGGCTGGGCGAAGTGGTGCGCTGGACCTGGAAGGTCAAGCTTTACACTCACCTGGAAACCGACTTGCTCGGCGAGCTGCGCGATGGCGCGGAAACCGAAGCGATCAACGTGTTCGCCCACAACCTGCACGACTTGCTGCTGTCGGCCCCGGCCGGCCCGCGCGCCACGCTGGGTCTCGACCCGGGCCTGCGCACCGGTTGCAAGGTCGCCGTGGTCGATGCCACTGGCAAATTGCTGGATCACGCCACGGTTTACCCGCACGTGCCGCACAACAAGTGGGACCAGACCCTCGCGGTCCTGGCCGCCCTGTGCGCCAAGCATTCGGTCGATTTGATCGCCATCGGCAACGGCACTGCCAGCCGTGAAACCGACAAGCTCGCCGCCGAGCTGATCAAAAAATATCCCGCGATGAAGATGACCAAGGTCATGGTCTCCGAGGCGGGGGCATCGGTGTACTCGGCGTCGGAATTGGCTTCCAAGGAATTCCCGGACCTCGACGTGTCGATCCGTGGCGCGGTGTCCATCGCTCGCCGCCTGCAAGACCCGCTGGCCGAATTGGTGAAGATCGATCCGAAATCCATCGGCGTCGGTCAATACCAGCACGACGTGTCGCAGCTGAAACTGGCGCGCGGCCTGGACGCAGTGGTCGAAGACTGCGTGAACGCCGTGGGCGTGGACGTCAACACCGCTTCCGTGGCGCTGCTGGCCCGCATCTCCGGCCTCAACGCCACCCTGGCACAGAACATCGTCAGCCACCGTGACGAGCATGGCGCGTTCAAAACCCGTGCAGCGCTGAAGAAAGTCGCACGTCTGGGCGAAAAAACCTTCGAACAGGCCGCGGGTTTCCTGCGGGTGATGAATGGCGACAACCCTCTGGATTCGTCGGCCGTTCACCCGGAAGCCTATCCGCTGGTGCAGCGCATCGCCGCTGAAACCGACCGCGACATTCGTTCGCTGATCGGCGACGCGAGTTTCCTCAAGCGCCTCGATCCGAAGAAGTACACCGACGAAACCTTCGGTCTGCCAACCGTCACCGACATCCTGCAAGAGCTGGAAAAACCCGGTCGCGATCCGCGTCCCGAGTTCAAGACCGCCGAGTTCCAGGAAGGCGTCGAAGACCTCAAGGACTTGCAACTGGGGATGATTCTTGAAGGCGTAGTAACCAACGTGACCAACTTCGGCGCGTTCGTCGACATCGGCGTGCATCAGGACGGTTTGGTGCACATCTCTGCGCTTTCGGAGAAGTTCATCAAGGATCCACGCGAAGCGGTGAAGGCCGGTGACGTGGTGAAAGTGAAAGTCATGGAAATCGACATTCCACGCAAACGCGTCGGCCTGTCGATGCGCATGAGCGACACTCCGGGCGAGAAAATCGACGGTGCCCGTGGCGCGCGTCCGGGGTCGGCGCCACGCCAGTCGCAGAACACGGCACCCCGCAAGGAAACCACCGCGCCCGCCCCGACCAACAACGCCATGGCGTCGCTGTTCGCCAACGCCAAGCAGTTGAAGAAACGCTGATGGAACTCCCTGCCGGGCTGACCGAAAGCGCTTTTTTCAAGTTGCTGGGGTGCCGCTTGCACAGTCTCGAAACCGGGGTGGCGCAAGTCGCCCTGGCGCTTGAGCCAGAACTGCGCAATCGCGGCGGCAAGCTGCACGGCGGGGCCTTGTTCAGTCTGGTGGACATTGCGATGGGGCTGGCCTGTTCCAGTACCCACGGCTTTGACCAGCAGAGTGCGACCATCGAATGCAAGATCAACTACATCCGCGCGGTGTCTGACGGCGAGGTGATGTGCACGGCGCGGGTGATTCACCCGGGCCGCCGCACGCTGGTGGTCGAAGCCGACGTGATGCAGGGCGACAAACTGGTCGCAAAAGCACAGGGCACGTTCGCTGTCCTGTAGCTACCCAACATCGATTTGAGTTAATTTCGGCGCTGAGACTGCGGCGTCGAACTTTTCTTCGGTGTGGCGAGGGGGCTTGCCCCCGTTTGAGTGCGGAGCACTCACAAGATCTTGGAACAGCAGAGATTTTGGGGCCGCTTCGCAGCCCAACGGGGGCAAGCCCCCTCGCCACAGGTCGCTCTCACAGGGATTGCGCAATTCTTACCGGCTGGCATGAGGTCTGTGCTGCTCAAAAACCAGGCGATAACGCCAGTTTTAACTTCACCCTTGTAGACCGTCCTGCCCACCCCCATATTGGGGCGACTGACGCGTGAAGGAATCTAAATTGAGCGAACTTCTCAACCGCCGCCTGGCTCTGCTCGGCGAGCGCGCTAACCTCTCTCTGCTCGAACAGTGCCTTCACGGCATCGAACGTGAATGCCTGCGCGTGACCGGCGAAGGTCGCCTGGCGCAAACGCCGCACCCGGAAGAGTTGGGTTCCGCGCTGACCAATGAACAAATCACCACCGACTATTCCGAGTCGCTGCTGGAATTCATCACCCCGGCCCTGCCAGACCCGGCCGATACGCTGGCGAGCCTGGACAAGATCCACCGGTTTGCCTACAGCAAGCTCGGTAACGAGTTTCTGTGGAGTCCATCGATGCCGTGCCCATTGCCGGCCGAGGAAGACATTCCGATTGCCTATTACGGCACGTCCAACATCGGTCAGCTCAAGTACGTCTACCGCAAGGGCCTGGCCCTGCGTTATGGCAAGACCATGCAGTGCATCGCCGGGATCCACTACAACTTTTCCCTGCCGGAAAAGCTCTGGCCGCTGCTGAAAGAGTCCGAAGGTTTTGTCGGCACCGACCGCGACTATCAGTCCTCGGCCTACATCGCGCTGATCCGTAATTTCCGTCGCTACAGCTGGTTGCTGATGTACCTGTTCGGTGCCTCCCCGGCGCTGGACGCCGGTTTCCTGCGCGGTCGCTCGCACCAGTTGGAGCAACTGGACCCGGACACTCTGTACCTGCCGTACGCCACCAGCCTGCGCATGAGCGATCTGGGTTACCAAAGCAACGCCCAGGCCGGATTGACCCCGTGCTACAACGACCTGTCGAGCTACACCGACAGCTTGCGCAAAGCGGTCGCCACGCCGTATGCGCCGTACGTCGAGGTCGGCACGCACAAGGACGGTGAGTGGGTTCAGCTCAACACCAACATCCTGCAGATCGAAAACGAGTACTACTCCAACATCCGCCCGAAACGCGTGACCTACACCGGCGAGCGGCCGATTCAGGCGCTGATGGCCCGTGGCATTCAGTACGTCGAAGTGCGCTGCCTGGACATCAACCCGTTCCTGCCGATGGGCATCGACTTGCAAGAGTCGCGGTTCCTCGACGCGTTCCTGCTGTATTGCGCGCTGAACGACAGCCCGTTGCTCGCCGACAACACTTGCAACAATGCCACCGCGAACTTCCTCAGCGTGGTCAAGGAAGGTCGCCGTCCGGGCTTGCAACTGCGGCGCGACGGCCAACCGGTCGAGCTGAAAGAATGGGCCAGCGAGTTGCTGGAGAAGATCGCTCCGCTGGCGGCATTGCTGGATCAGAGCCATGGCGGCGATGCTCACAGCAAGGCGCTGGATGCGCAGCTGGAGAAGGTCAAGGATTCGTCCCGGACTCCATCGGCACAGGTGCTGGCGGCAATGGCCGAGCACAAGGAAAGCTTTGCCCAGTTCTCCCTGCGTCAGAGCCGGGTGCACGCGGAATATTTCCGCAGCGAGCCGCTGAGTGCGCAAGACCAGGCGAAGTTTGAAGAACAGGCGCGTTCGTCACTGGCGGCGCAGTCGGAACTGGAGCAGAACGAAGTCGGCGATTTCGATGTGTTTGTCGGGTCGTACCAGGCCAGCATTCTGGCGATCAGTAACTAACCTTCAAACACAGATCCCCTGTGGGAGCGGGCTTGCTCGCGAAAGCGGCGTGTCAGTCGCAGTAATGTTGCCTGACACACTGCATTCGCGAGCAAGCCCGCTCCCACAGGGATCGCAGATGCTCGCGGCTTAGAATTTTCCGCTCATAAGCTCATTCGAAAAAGTTATTTATTTTCGGATTCTTAGATCATTTAGTCTCCTTTGACGCCGACTCTCGGTCGCCTGACAAGGAGCTTCCCAATGAAACTGCATTTCCCTCTTCGCCTCTTGGCGGCCGCATCACTGGCTGCGGCGAGTTTCTTTGCCCAGGCAGCCGACGTCACCGTCGCCTACCAGACCACCGTGGACCCGGCCAAAGTCGCCCAGGCCGACGGCGCCTACGAAAAAGCCACCAATGCCAAGATCGACTGGCGCAAATTCGACAACGGTGCCGACATCATCGCTGCCATCGCCTCCGGCGACGTGCAGATCGGCTACCTCGGTTCCAGCCCTCTGACCGCCGCCATCACCCGTAAAGTCCCGGTCGAAACCTTCCTCATCGCCACCCAGATCGGCGCCGCCGAAGCCTTGGTCGCCCGCGACGGTTCCGGAATCAAGACGCCGCAGGACCTGATCGGCAAGAAAATCGCCGTGCCATTCGTTTCCACTGGCCACTACAGCCTGCTGGCCGCGCTGAAACACTGGAACATCGACCCGTCGAAAGTCACCATCCTCAACCTCGCGCCACCGGCGATTGTTGCAGCCTGGAAACGCGGCGACATCGACGCCACTTACGTCTGGGATCCAGCCCTCGGCGTTGCCAAGGAAAACGGCAAAGTGCTGATCACCTCCGGCGAACTGGCCAAGTTCGGCGCGCCAACCTTCGACGCCTGGATCGTGCGTAAAGACTTCGCCGAGAAGCACCCGGAAATCGTCACCGCGTTCGCCAAAGTGACCCTCGACGCCTACGCCGACTACCGCAAAGACCCGAAAGCCTGGCTCGCCAATCAATCCAACATCGACAAACTGGTGAAGCTGTCCGGCGCCAAGGCCTCCGACATCCCATTGCTGCTGCAAGGCAACGTCTACCCGCTGGCGGCTGATCAAGTGATTACCCTCGGCGCGCCGACCACCAAGGCCATTACCGACACCGCGGTGTTCCTGAAAGAACAGGGCAAGGTCGAAGCCGTGCTGCCGGACTACGCGCCGTACGTCAGCGCCAAGTTCATCACCAACTGATCGGGAGTCGACCGCGATGGCTTTGCTACAGCTGGAGCGCATCAGCGCACAGTACCCCGGCAGCCCGGAACCGGTACTGGCGGATATTTCCCTGAGCCTGGGGCCCCGGCAATTGCTGGTCGCCCTCGGCCCGTCCGGCAGTGGCAAGACTTCGCTGTTGAACCTGATTGCCGGTTTCGTCGAGCCGAGTGCCGGGCGCATCACCCTCGACGGCGTGCCGGTCAAAGGCCCGAGCGCCGAACGTGGCGTGGTGTTCCAGGACGACGCGCTGCTGCCCTGGCAGGACGTGTTGGCCAACGTCGGTTTCGGTCTCCAACTGGCGGGCGTTTCGAAAGAAAAACGCGAAATCCGCGCGCGGGAGATGCTCGCGCTGGTGGACCTCTCCGGTTTCGAAAACCGTCGCATCTGGCAGCTCTCCGGCGGCCAGAAGCAACGTGTCGGACTCGCTCGCGCACTCGCCGCCGACCCACGCGTGTTGCTGATGGACGAACCCTTCGGCGCCCTCGATGCGTTCACCCGCGAACAGATGCAGGAACTTCTGCTGCAAGTCTGGCAACGCACCGCCAAACCGGTGTTTCTGATTACCCACGACATTGAAGAAGCCGTGTTCCTCGCCACCGATCTGATCTTGTTGGCGCCGAATCCGGGGCAAATCGTCGAACGCCTGAGCCTGGATTTCGGCCAGCGTTACGCGGCCGGTGAATCCGCTCGGGCAATCAAATCCGACCCACGCTTTATCGAAACCCGCGAACACGTACTCGCCAAGGTGTTCTCCCAACGCAGCGCCGCCACGCGGCAGGAGCGCGCATGAGCAGCTATGAAATTCCGGCCGTTGCGGCGAAACCGGGTTCGACGGTTATTCCTCTGCGCCGCAGTTTGAGCACGCGCTGGATCAGCCTATTGACGCTGGTCGCGCTGATTGCCCTTTGGTGGGCTGTCACGGCCACCGGGATGATCGAACCGCTGTTCCTGCCGCCACCGTCCGCCGTGCTGCAAAAAGGCTGGCTGCTGGCGACCACGGGCTACATGGATTCGACGTTGTGGCAGCACTTGGGCGCGAGCCTCAGCCGTATCGGCCTGGGCCTGTTCTTCGCCGTACTCACCGCCGTGCCGGTCGGCATTGCCATCGGTCACAACCGCATCGCGCGCGGCATTCTCGACCCGTTGATCGAGTTCTACCGCCCCATTCCACCGCTGGCTTATCTGCCGTTGATCGTGATCTGGTGCGGCATCGGCGAGCTGTCGAAAGTCCTGCTGATTTACCTGGCGATTTTTGCCCCGATTGCCATCGCCACCGCCACCGGCGTGCGCACCGTCGACCCGGCCAAGTTGCGCGCCGCGCAGTCGTTGGGCGCGACCCGGGCGCAGTTGATCCGGCATGTGATTTTGCCGAGCGCATTGCCGGACATCTTGACCGGCGTGCGCATCGGCCTGGGCGTGGGTTGGTCGACGCTGGTCGCCGCCGAACTGATCGCCGCCACCAGCGGCTTGGGCTTCATGGTGCAGTCGGCCGCGCAGTTCCTGGTCACCGATGTGGTGGTGCTGGGGATTCTGGTGATCGCGCTGATTGCCTTCGCCATGGAAATGGGCCTGCGCGCCCTGCAACGCAAACTGGTGCCGTGGCACGGCCAGGCCCATTGATTACTAATGTGTGAGCGGGCTTGCTCGCGAAGGCGGTGTATCAGCCGCAGTTGTGTTGCCTGACACACCGCTTTCGCGAGCAAGCCCGCTCCCACAAAAGCTCGACACCCGAATTTGATGAGAAAGACCATGAGCACCTTGAATATCGTCCCTTTAAGCTCGGCTCTCGGCGCACAAATCAGCGGCGTCGACGTCAGCCAGCCGCTGACCACGGAACAACGCGACGCCATCGAACACGCATTGCTCAAGCACCAGGTGCTGTTCTTCCGCAACCAGCCGATCACCCCGCAACAGCAGGCGCGTTTCGCCGCGAATTTCGGTGACCTGCACATTCACCCGATCTACCCGAACGTGCCGGAACAGCCGGAAGTGCTGATCCTCGACACGGCCGTCACCGACGTGCGTGACAACGCGATCTGGCACACCGACGTGACCTTCCTGCCGACCCCGGCGATGGGCGCGGTGCTCAGCGCCAAGTTGCTGCCGCCGTTTGGTGGCGACACGTTGTGGGCCAGCGGGATTGCCGCGTATGAAGCGCTGTCGGTGGCGATGAAAGGTTTGCTGGAAGGGCTGACCGCCACGCACGACTTCACCCGTTCGTTTCCGCTGGAACGTTACGGCAACACGCCAGAGGCACTGGCCCAGTGGGAAGAGGCGCGGCGCAAGAATCCACCGTTGTCGCACCCGGTGATTCGCACGCACCCGGTGAGCGGGCGTCGGTCGCTGTTCGTCAATGAAGGCTTCACGTCGAAGATCAATGAACTGTCGGAGACCGAGAGCGAGGCGATTCTGAAGTTCTTGTTTGCCCATGCGACGCGGCCGGAATTCACCATTCGCTGGCGCTGGCAGCAAGATGACGTGGCGTTCTGGGATAACCGCGTGACCCAGCATTACGCGGTGGATGATTACCGTCCGGCGCGGCGGGTGATGCAACGGGCGACGGTATTGGGGGACGTGCCGTTTTTTCGGTGAACATCCGAGTTTTTTACTGACGCTGATGGCGCCTTCGCGAGCAAGCTCGCTCCCACAGTGGAACGCATCTCAACTGTGGGAGCGGGCTTGCTCGCGAAGGCGATCCAACCGGCGCCGGATAATCCGGCGCCCTGACACTTACTCAGCCATCGAAGGCCGCTCCCAAAGATTGATCCCCCTTCCTGGACAAGCCGGCCAATCTCCCACATTGGATCTGTATTGATGCAAAACCTGTGGGAGCGGGCTTGCTCGCGAAGGCGATCCAACAGGCGCCGGATAATCCGGCGCCCTAACACTTACTCAGCCGTCGAAGGCCGCTCCCAAAGATTGATCCCGCCCTCCTGGGCAAACCGGTCGATCTCCGCCAGTTCTTCCGCGCTGAATTTCAGATTCTTCAACGCGCCAACGTTCTCGATGATTTGCTCCGGCCGGCTCGCGCCGATCAGTGCGGAAGTCACGCGAGGATCGCGCAGGGTCCAGGCCAACGCCAGTTGCGCGAGGCTCTGACCGCGACGCTGGGCGATTTCGTTGAGCGCGCGCACGTGGGCAATGTTGGCTTCGGACAGGTGCGAGGACAGCAACGAACCGCCACCCGGACGATTGACCCGCGCGTCCTTCGGAATGCCGTTGAGGTATTTGTCGGTCAGCAGGCCCTGCGCCAACGGCGTGAACGCAATCACGCCGGTGCCGAGTTCGTCGGTCACATCCAGCAGGTCCTTTTCCACCCAGCGATTGAGCAGGTTGTACGCCGGCTGATGAATCAGCAACGGCACTTTCCACTCCTTCAACAGCGCGGCCATTTCGCGGGTTTTTACCCCGGAATAGGACGAGATGCCGATGTACAGCGCCTTGCCCTGCTGCACCGCCGTCGCCAGTGCGCTGGCGGTTTCTTCCAGCGGTGTGTCCGGGTCGAAGCGGTGCGAATAGAAGATATCCACGTAGTCCAGGCCCAGGCGCTGCAGGCTCTGGTCGAGACTGGCCAGCACGTATTTGCGCGAACCGCCGCCCTGCCCGTAAGGACCCGGCCACATGTCCCAACCGGCCTTGCTGGAGATGATCAGCTCATCGCGGTACTGCTTGAAATCTTCGCGCAGCAAACGACCGAAGTTGATCTCGGCGCTGCCGTACGGCGGACCGTAGTTGTTGGCCAGGTCGAAGTGGTTGATGCCCAGGTCGAACGCCGTGCGCAATAGCGAGCGCTGGGTGTCGATGGGGGTGCTGTCACCGAAGTTGTGCCACAGGCCCAGCGAGAGGGCCGGCAAGACCAACCCGCTGCGGCCTACGCGGCGATAAGGGATGGCGTCATAACGGTTTTTGGCAGCGGTGTAAGTCATCGAATCCTCTCTTGTGTGTCTCGAAAATGGTGTCGACTTCTTCGCGAGCAGCCTCGCCCCCACAGGTGATTGGGGCTGTACCCGGATCCGCGGTGCAACACAGATCCAATGTGCGGGCTTGCTCGCGAAAGGTGTTACGCAAATCTGTTGCCTGGCCGGGCCAGCCCAAGGTTCTGGCGCAACGTGCGGCCTTCGTACTCTGTTCTGAACAATCCACGGCGTTGCAGTTCCGGCACCACGCCGTTGGCGAAATCTTCCAGACCGCCGGGCAAGTGCGGCACCAGCACATTGAAGCCATCCGCCGCGCCGTGTTCGAACCATTCCTGCAACTGGTCGGCAATCTGCCCGGCCGTGCCGATGAGGCTGAAATGCCCTCGGCCACCGGCAATCTTGCGGCCCAAATCAGCGAGGCTGAGGTTTTCCCGGCCCGCCAGTTCCGTCAGCAGCTTTTGCCGACTTTGCTGGCCGCTTTCGGTCAGCGGCAAGTCCGGCAGCGGCCCGTCCAGCGGGTACTTCGACAAGTCGAAGTTGCCCAGCATACGCCCAAGTAACGCAACGCCAACCTGGGGTTCGACTAATTGCTGAAACGTTTCAAATTTTTCCTGCGCCTCGCTTTCGGTTTGCCCGACCACCACAAAAACACCGGGCATGATTTTCAGCGAATCGGCACTGCGCCCGTGGCGGGCCAGCCGTCCCTTGAGGTCGGCATAAAACGCCTGGGCATTGGCCAATGACGTCTGCGCGGTGAACACCACTTCCGCCGTCTGCGCTGCCAGCTCACGGCCAACCTCGGAAGAACCGGCCTGCACAATCACCGGCTGCCCCTGCGGCGAGCGAGCGACATTGAGCGGACCCTTGACCCGAAAGTGTTCGCCGACGTGATCCAGCACGTGCAGTTTGTCCGGGTCGTAGTACGCGCCACTGGCCTTGTCGCGGATGAAAGCGTCGTCCTCCCAGCTGTCCCACAGGCCGGTGACCACCTGGTGAAATTCCCGGGCGCGGCTATAGCGTTCGGCATGGCCGATGTGTTCGTCGCGGCCGAAATTCTGCGCTTCGGCGGCGTTATCCGACGTCACCAGGTTCCACCCTGCCCGTCCGCCGGACAGGTGGTCGAGCGATGCGAATTTGCGCGCCACGTGATACGGCTCGTTGTAGCTGGTGGTGGCCGTGGCGATCAGGCCGATGTGCTCGGTCACGGCACTCAGGGCCGACAGCAGGGTCAGCGGCTCGAAATAATCGGAGCGCGCCATGCGGCTCGCGATCTTGTCGCCAGGTGCCGCGACGCTGTCGGCGAAGAACACCGCGTCGAACTTCGCCGCCTCGGCAAGTTGCGCCAACCGCTTGTAGTAGGTGAAATCCAGCCCGGCGTCGGCCGGCACATCAGGATGACGCCAGGCGGCGATATGGTGCCCGCCGGCCATGAGGAAAGCGCCCAGTTTCAGCTGTCGAGCCATGGTTAGAAGTCCTTGCGCAGTTGCACACCAAAGTAGCGTTCGTCGTCCCGTGGAACGGCGCGGTAGATATAGGCGCCGCCCGTGGCCAGCGCCGGCGAGTACGACTTGTCCGTGAGGTTTTTGCCCAGCAGCGCCACGCGCCAGCCATTGCTGTAATCGGCCAGTGCGATGCTGGCGTTCCAGATCCCGTAGGCCCCTTGCTTGGTGTCGGGGTTCTGGCTGATGTCGTACTGCACTTCGCTCTGCCAGCTGTAGTCAGTGCCCAGTTCGACGTCCAGCCCGTTATCCAGCGGGATGGTGTAGTCGGCGCGCACGTAGCTTTTCCAGTCCGGGCTGAACGGCAGTGGTTTGCCGTTGACGTTGCACGACGCCGCCGCGCCCGCCGGGCAGGCGAACTCGTCGATGCGGGCGCGGGTGTAGGCCAGGGCACCGGAAAACTTCAGTTGCTGGGTCGCCTGCAAGGCGTAATCGACTTCGACGCCTTCGGTGCTGACCGTACCGGCGTTGATCAGGCGCGTCACCACTTGCCCGGCGACGGTGTCGAAGAAGTTCGCCTGGTAGTTGTCGTAATCGCTGTGGAACACGGCGAGGTTGGTGGTCAGGCGATTGTTCCAGGACGTGGCCTTGATCCCGAGTTCCCAGTTGTTGGAGGTTTCCGGTTTCAGCGCGTCGGTGTCCCGTGGCTGCATGTTGAAGAACACGTTGTAGGCCGGGCCTTTGTAGCCGCGCGAATAGGTCAGGTAGGTGGTGACCGCATCGCTCAGGTCATATTGCACGCCGAGTCGACCCGACCAGCCGTCCTCGTCCACCGAACCGGAACTGCTGGTGCCGGGCTGGATGCCGGTGACGGCAGTCGGCGAAGTCGAGACGCGACGGTGATCGTATTCCAGATCATCGTGGGTCCAGCGCAGGCCGGCGATGCCACGAAAATCCGAAGTGAAGTTGAGCGTGCTTTCGCCGAACACCGCGTAGCTGTCGCTGGTGGTGCTGTAATCGGCGACGCCCCGGTTGACGCTGGTGGGCGTGGTGAGCGTGCGCTGATAGGTTTCGTCGTCCTTGCCGTGCATGTAGAACAGGCCGCCGACGTATTCGAGGAATTCGCCTTTAGGCGAAGCCAGGCGCAGCTCTTGCGAGTACTGATCGAACGCCAGGTCGCCCTTGTCGGCACTGCCGGGGAACGCGGCGGTGATGGTGCTCAGACGATCGCCGTCCTGATACTGGGTGTTGTCCCAACCGCGCCACGCGGTGATCGAAGTCAGGGTGTAATCGCCCAGGTTCCAGTCGAGCTGGCCGGACAATCCTTTATTGATGTCGTCGACGTGCGTGCGGGTGTCGGTGTTGATCTTGCGGTTGTCGCTGGAACCGCGCACCGGGTTCAGCGCATTGGCGAAGGCCGGTGTCAGCGACTCGCTGACCACGCCATTCGGCGCGTCGTCGTGGGACTGCATGTAGTCGGCAATGAAGGTGAATTTGACGTCGTCGTTGGGGGTGAATTCGAGCTTGCCGCGCGCGCCCTTGTGGTTGTAACCGTTGACCTCCTGACCGTTGTACTCGTTATCGACGTTGCCGTCGTAGCTGCCGAACAACGTGGTGATCGAGCCCTTCAGCGTATCCGGAATCAGGCTGCCGCCGAGGCCGAACCGGGTGCGGCTTTCGTTGCCGCTGTAGTACGACTGATCGATGTAGCCATGGGTGGCGGCGGTCGGCTCTTTACTGGTGATGTTGAGCACGCCGGCCGAAGCGTTTTTGCCGAACAGCGTGCCTTGCGGCCCACGCAGCACTTCGACGCGTTCCAGGTCCAGCAGGTCGAGGGTCGACTGACCCGGTCGGGCGTAGACCACGCCATCGATCACCGTGGCCACGGTCGGCTCGACGCCGGGCGAGGTGGAAATCGTCCCGACCCCACGTACGAACAGCGAGGTGTCTTTGTTCGAGGCGCCGGTGCGGAAGTTCAGCGACGGCACTTGCTGGACGATGCTCGACACGCTGTTGCGGTTGTCGCGCTCAAGCTGTTCACCGTCGAGCACCGATACCGCCACCGGGATTTTTTGCAGCGATTCTTCGCGGCGGGTGGCGGTGACTGTCACGGATTTGAGGGTGGGCTCTTGATCAGCACTGTCGGCGGCAAATGCAGCCGGCAGCGGCAACGCGACCAGCCCGGTAAAGATCCAGCCCGCAGCGCGAATGGAGTGCGCCAGTTTGTGTGTTACCCCAGGAAAATTGTGCATGGTCTGCCCGCTCGAAAGTTTGCCCTGAACCGCTGCCGTTCTGCGACAGCGCCTGTGAAATTTGTCTTGGGCATTCGCTCGAGCGAGTAGCAGACAGTGCGCTTTGTTAGCGCTAACATCGCCAGTATCGGCAAGCGTCAAATAGACCGTCCAATACTGAAAAATTACTTTTATATGCCATTTAGTTTTTAAAAAGGATTTTACGTTGAGCGAAGACAAGCCCCGAAAACGCCGTGGCGCCGGGCGCGTGACCCTGAATATGGTCGCGCGGCAAGCCGGCGTCTCGGCCATCACCGTGTCGCGTTTCTTCAACCAACCTGATCAGGTTTCACCGGAGCGGCGCGAGCGCATCGCCGCGGTGGTCGCCGAATTGGGCTACGTGCCGAACCTGGTCGCCGGCGGCTTGGCATCGGCGCGCGGCAAAATCGTCGGCATGGTCATCCCGAACATTTCCGGGCCGATCTTCGCCAACACGATCCAGGGGTTCAGCGACACCCTCAGTCAACACGGCTACCAACTGCTGCTGGCGTCGAGTTACTTCAGCGCCGCGCAGGAAGAAAACGCCGTGCGCGCGTTCCTTGGCTGGTCGCCGGCGGCGCTGGTGCTGACCAGTCATTTCCATAGCGCCGGCACCGAGAAAATGATCGCTGAAGCGGACGTCCCAGTGATTGAAACCTGGGATTACCAACCCGAGCGCGAGCCAATCCAGATCGGCTTTTCGCATTTTGAAGTGGGCGTGACCGCCGCGCGGTATCTGCATGGCAAAGGTTATCGACGCATCGCGTTCGTGCAGAACAGCGCGGCGGGCGACTTGAGTGCATTGGAGCGCCGTGATGGTTATGCAGCGACGGTTCGTCAGCTGGGACTTGAACCGTGGGTGTTCGCGCCCGATGTCGGGCGGGCGCCATTCGAAGCCGGAAAACAGGCAATGGAAGCGCTGATGAACGCGTCGCCAGCGCCCGACGCCATCATCTTCGCCAACGACAACCTCGCCGCTGGCGGCTTGCTGGCAGGGCAACGCGCCGGGCTCAGGATCCCGGAAGATTGCGCACTGCTCGGCTTCGGCGACTACCCGTTCGCCGAAATGCTGCTACCGAGTTTGAGCACCATCAAACCGCCCGCTCTGGACATCGGCGTGCTGGCCGCGACCCGCATCCTTGAAAGCCTGGGCGTGTTGCCGGTGGCCGATGAAGTGCAGCGGTTGAACCTGTTGGAATGTCGGGTGATTGAGCGTGAGAGCGCTTGATGACCGCTCACTGATTTGCACTACACCGGTGGGAGCGGGCTTGCTCGCGAAGAGGCCACCACATTCAACATCTTCGTTGACTGTCAAACCGCTTTCGCGAGCAAGCCCGCTCCCACAGAGGCTCAGCCTGGCCGACTATTGCGCAACCATCAAACGGCCCCCGCAAACACCTCCCCCAACCAATCCACAAACACCCGAACCCGTGGCGACAGGTGCCGGTTGTGCGGGTACAGCACCGACACCGGCATCGGTGGTGGCGGCGTGTCGCTGAGGACTTCCTGGATCAGCCCTTGGGCAATCTGCGTTTGCATGCGGTAGTGCGGGCACTGGATCAGACCCAAACCGGCAATGGCGGACGCCGCGTAAATTTCCGCGCCGAACACTGACAGCGCGCCATCGATGACGACTTCCTGCAATTGGCCATCCACCATGAATTCGAAGGGAAACAGCTTGGCGGTGGTGCGCGAGACGTAGTTCACCGCACGGTGATGCCTGAGGTCTTCGAGGGTTTTTGGTTCGCCGTATTTGCGCAAGTAGGCGGGGCTGGCGCAGGTGATCTGCCGCAAGTTGGCGACGCGTTTGCCGATCAGCGCCGAATCGCCCAGCGTGCCCGCGCGCAGCACGCAGTCGACGCCTTCGGCGATCAAGTCGACAAAACGGTCGGACTCGCTGATGGACAGGTCGATCTCCGGGTAGCGCGCCATGAATTGCGGCAGCGCGGGGATTACGAAACTTTTCGCCAGCGTGCCGTGCAGGTCGACGCGCAACCGACCTTTTGGCGCGCAACCGCGAAACGCCAGCTCGGCCTCTTCCAGTTCCGCCAGCAACTGCACGCAGCGCAAGTAGTAGGCCTCGCCGTCCAGCGTGGGACGCACTTTGCGCGTACTACGCTCCAACAAACGCGTGCCGAGCCATGCTTCGAACTGATTCAGGGTGTGGGTCAAGGTCGCGCGCGGCAGGTTCAGGTCTTCGGCCGCAAGGGTGAAGCTGCTGCGCTCGTAAATCCGCACGAACACCTTCATCGCTTTGACTTGATCCACGCGGGCCTCCGGGCTCTATTGTTGGCGAATATTGAACAGTCAAGGCAACTCTGGTGCATTTATCGGCTTGAGTAAACATGTGAAATTGGCCGCACCCCGACCCACATCCTCATCAGGAATCGACGTTATGACGACTCAGAAAGTTGCGATTGTGACCGGCGCCTCGCGCGGCATCGGCGCGGTGATTGCCAAACAGCTGGCCGGCGAAGGTTTTGCCGTCGCCATCAACTACGCCAACAGCGCCAGCGAAGCTTCCAGGCTGGTGGTGGAACTGCGTCAGGCCGGGCACCAAGCCATCGCGGTCAAGGCTGACGTGGCCAATGCCGACGACGTGCGCCGGATGTTCGACGAGACGGAAACGCAACTGGGCAAGGTCGATGTGCTGATCAACAATGCCGGCATTCTCAAGGTGATGCCCCTGGCGCAACACACGGATGAGCTGTTCGACCAGACCTTCAACATCCACGCGCGTGGCACCTTCAACACCTTGCGTGAAGCCGCGACGCGGCTGAACAGCGGCGGACGGATCGTCAATTTTTCCAGCAGCACCGTGGGTCTCAACTTGCCGGGGTACGCGGTGTACATCGCCAGCAAAGCGGCGGTTGAATCGCTGACTCAAGTGTTCGCCAAGGAAATGCGCGGGCGCGACATCACCGTTAACGCGGTGGCGCCGGGACCGGTGGCGACGGAGTTGTTTTTACATGGCAAGAGTGAAGAGCAGATCCAGAACTTCGCGAAAATGCCGCCGCTGGAACGCCTGGGGCAGCCCGAGGATATTGCGCGCATTGTGTCGTTTCTGGTGGGGCCGGATTCGGCGTGGGTCAACGGGCAGATTTTGCGCGCCAATGGTGGCTTGGTTTAACCGCAGCGGCGCCTATGCTTAGTCGACAGGCGGGAAACCGGGGTAGCCCTTTCGCGGGCATGCCCGCTCCCACATTTGACCGCGTTGTGTCTGGCAACTCGATCCACTGTGGGAGCGGGCTTGCTCGCGAAAGCGGCTTGTCAGGCAACACACATTGAACGGGCGTAACCCACCATGCACACCGCAATCATCATCACCTTCGGCCTGGCCCTGCTCGCGCTGATGCTGTTCATCGGCGAACGGGTCGGCTTCAGCCGCCAGACCCTGACCTACAGCTTCGTGGCCTTGTGGCTGGCGCTGACGGTGATCAACGGCGCAATCGGCGTGGTCACTGCCGGCCAGCCCGTGAGTTCGGAGCTGGTGGTCGGCAGTGTGGTGTTCGGCGTGCCGGTGGCGGCGCTGGTGTTGTTCATGGTCCTGAACAACGCCTAGCAGCCACCTTGCGATCAACGCACCAGGTGCAGGAACTGCATGTGCCGTTCGTACTGATCGAGGATGTCGTTGATGATCTGCTCCTTGGTGTAGCCCACCAGGTCGTAGTCCTGACTGCCTTCCGCCAAATGCACTTCCGCCCGGTAATAACGACGGTTGTTGAGTTCCTTGGAACCCATGCCGCCACGGGCGAATGACGGCGTGAAGTAACCGCGCATCTGCACCTGATAGATAAACGGATGCTGTTCGCCGTGGCCGATTTCCAGGCTGACATTGTCGTTCGCCGGGTCCGGCTGAGTGACCACGTTCAGCCCCTTCTCGACAAACACCGCCGTCACTTCTTCAATCGCCGGACGCACCGTCGTATCGAGAAAGCGATACACCTCGTCGCGCGACGGGAAGTGCACCGCCTGGCTCAGGCGCTGACGCCAGCCGCCTCGGCGCGAACCGGACACCGGCGCCAAAGAATGCAGCTGCGCGATCTGCTTCTGCGACTCCAGATAGAACGCCTTGTGCAGCCCCCACATCATCAGCAGCAAAATCATCGAGAACGGCAACGAGGTCAGCACCACCGCCGACTTCAGCGCGTCGATGCTGCCGGAGAACAGCAACGCACTGGTGACCAGCGCAGTCATCGCGCCCCAGAACACCCGCAGCCATTTCGGCCCGTCTTCGTCAGGATTGCCGCCCTTGGCGGACAGCGTCGACAGCACCACCGTGCCGGAGTCGGCCGAGGTGACGAAGAACACGAAGCTGATGAACACCGTCACCGCGATCACGGTTTTGCTCCACGGGTAGGTTTCCAGCAGCAGGTACAGCGTCATCGACGGGTTATCGATGGCCGACATGCCGAGCGCGCTCATGCCGTGGTTGAGCACTTGATCGATGGCGCTGTTGCCGAAGATCGACATCCACGCCAGGGTGAAACCGAGCGGAATCAACAACACGCCGAAGACGAATTCACGAATGGTGCGGCCACGGGAAATGCGCGCGATAAACAGGCCCACGAACGGCGACCATGCGATCCACCAGGCCCAATAGAACACCGTCCAGCCGCCCAGCCAGTCGCTGGGTTTGTCGTAGGCGTAGAGGTCGAAACTCTTCATCGGCAAGGCGCCGAGGTAGTCGCCGATGTTCTGGATCAAGGTGTTGAGCAAGTGCTGCGTCGGGCCGGCGAACAGCACGAACAGCAACAGCGCGCAGGCCAGCAGCATGTTGATGTCGGACATGACCCGCACGCCTTTGTCGACGCCGGACACGGCGACGATGATCGCCGCGCCCATCATCAGCGTGATCAGGCCGACCTGAATCCACTGCGTATGCGCGATGCCGAACAGGTAGTCGAGCCCGGCGTTCAGGTGCAACACGCCGAAGCCCATATCGGCGCCGAGGCCGAATACGGTGGCGATGATGCCGAAGCCGTCCACCGCATAACCGATGGGGCCGTTGATGCGTTTGCCAATCAGCGGGTACAGCGCCGAGCGCAGGGCCAGCGGCAGGTTGTGACGGTAGGCAAAGTACGCCAGCGCCATGCCGACAAAGGCGAACACGCCCCAACCGTGCAAGCCCCAGTGCAGAAACAGAATCTGCATCGCCTGGCGCGCCGCATCCGGCGTACCGGCGCTGCCCTGTGGCGGTTGCGACAGGTGCGTCAGCGGTTCGGACACGCAAAAGAAAAACAGCGTGATGCTGATCCCGGCGGCGAACAGCATCCCGGCCCAGGACAGGTAACTGAATTCGGGCTCGTCGTGGTCGGCACCGAGCTTGATCTTGCCGTAGCCAGATAACGCGGTGACCACCACGAAGACCAGATACAGGGTCATCGCGAGCATGTAGTACCAGCCGACCGTGTTGGCCGCCCAGTTTTGCGCTTCCAGCAGCCAGGCGCCGGCCCGTTCAGGCATGGCAATGACGACAATGCCAAACAGCAGGATGAAGCTCGCCGCGAAGTAAAACACTGGCGGGTTCATGCGGACCTGACCGCTGGCGGGGGTGGACGATGCACTCATGAAAAGCGCACCTCGAGGGGGTAAATCAGGGCGATCGAAAACGGACTCGGCAAAGGCAAGCCTCCTGTTGTGAGCGGGCAGCAAACCGGCGGTTTAACTTGAATGAGCGTTCAAGTTAAACATGAATAGCCTGCTAAGGACTAATCGCAGGGCTCGGCGGTGCCTTTCCTACACTAGTTCAAGGAAGGGTATGACGCGGGGTTTGGAGGATTCGTTCAGTGGGAAATGAGCTAAATGCCATTACCTGTGTTCGGCTTGAAACCATTCGCGAGCAAGCCCGCTCCCACAGGGGTTTGTGTCGTTCACCAATGCCGGGGTCGACACAGGTCCACTGTGGGAGCGGGCTTGCTCGCGAAGACGATCTATCAGACGCCGGAGGGCCTACTTCTGCGTCCCGTCATCATGCTGCAGATTCGCCTGCGTCAGGTTGCACCCCGCCGGCACGCTGCGGGTCAGCCAGACATTGCCGCCAATGGTCGAACCCTTGCCGATGGTGATCCGTCCCAGAATCGTCGCCCCGGCATAGATCACCACATCGTCCTCGACAATCGGATGCCGCGGATGGCCCTTCTGCAACTGCCCGTCTTCATCCGCCGGGAAGCGCTTGGCGCCCAGCGTTACCGCCTGATAAATCCGCACGCGCTCGCCAATGATCGCCGTCTCGCCAATCACCACGCCCGTCCCGTGATCGATGAAGAAGCTGCGCCCGATCTGCGCGCCCGGATGGATATCGATGCCGGTGGCCGAGTGCGCGATTTCTGCGCTGATCCGCGCCAGCAACGGCAGCCCGGCGCGGTACAAATGGTGCGCGAGGCGATGGTGAATCACCGCCAGAATTCCCGGATAGCACAGCAACACTTCGTCGACACTGCGCGCCGCCGGATCGCCGTGGTAAGCCGCCAGCACATCGGTGTCCAGCAAACTGCGCAGCCCTGGCAACGCGAGGGCAAAGTCCTGAATGATCGAAATGGTTTTGGCCTCGACCTCGACGTCGGCGTCGTTGCTGTGGCGCGCGGCGTAACGCAATTCGAGCCGCGCCTGGGCCAGCAACGCATTCAGCGCGACGTCCAGCGTGTGGCCGACGTAGAAGTCTTCGCTCTCTTCGCGCAGATCCACCGGGCCCAGCCGCATCGGAAACAAGGCACCGCACAGCGCTTCGAGAATCTCCGCCATCGCCGCCCGGGACGGCAACTCGCGACCGCCCTGCTCGCCGCTGACACGACCGTTTTGGGCACGCCATTGTGCGCGCGCGGTGCGCAGCTGGCTGACGATGGACTGCAATTGCCAATGGCTGGAACGCTCGCTCACGGTAAAAACTCCTCACGGGCGGCCGGACTGTCTGGCCGCCTTGACGGCGATTACTTTACGGCAAGGATCGCGGGCGAAATTAAGAACCAATAGTGCTGTGCTCAATACTTTTGGCTATATGCGATTCACGGTTGCCCGGTGAAAACCACGTGCCTATAGTCCTGACACCTTCCTCCGCCAGTACGGAACCATGATCAAACAACAGCTCTCCCGTTTTGACCGCCTCGACCTGCTCGGCCACCCCACGCCCCTGGAAAAACTCGAACGCCTGTCAACCTGGCTGGGCCGTGATGTGTACGTCAAACGCGACGACCTGACCCCGCTGGCCATGGGCGGCAACAAACTGCGCAAACTCGAATACCTGGCCGCCGATGCGCTGGCCCAGGGCGCCGACACATTGATCACCGCCGGCGCGTTGCAATCCAACCACGTGCGCCAGACTGCCGCCATCGCCGCCAGACTGGGCCTGGGTTGCGTTGCCCTGCTGGAAAATCCGCTGGGCACCGACGACGCCAACTACCTCGGTAACGGCAATCGGCTATTGCTCGACCTGTTCGACGCCAAGGTCGAGTTGGTGGAAAACCTCGACAACGCCGACGACCAACTGCAAGCCTTGGCCGAACGCCTGCGCAATAACGGCAAGAAACCGTATCTGGTGCCGATTGGCGGTTCGAATGCATTAGGCGCATTGGGTTATGTGCGCGCGGGACTGGAACTGGCCGAGCAGATCAAGGACACCGGCCTGCGGTTTGCCGCCGTGGTTCTGGCCTCGGGCAGCGCCGGGACCCACAGCGGCCTGGCGCTGGCGTTGAGTGAAACATTGCCGGATTTGCCAGTGATCGGCGTCACCGTGTCCCGTAGCGATGAAGATCAACGGCCCAAGGTCCAGGGCCTGGCCGAACGAACCGCCCAATTGCTGGGGGTGAAATTGCCAGCGAGTTTCAAGATCGAACTATGGGACGAGTATTTCGGCCCGCGTTATGGCGAACCGAATGCTGGCACGCTGTCCGCAGTGAAGCTGCTGGCGAGTCAGGAAGGGTTGTTGCTGGACCCGGTGTACACCGGCAAGGCCATGGCCGGATTGCTCGACGGGATTGGGCGCGGACGCTTTGACGAAGGGCCGATCATCTTCCTGCACACCGGTGGAGCGCCGGCGTTGTTTGCGTATAAAGATTTCCTTTAAGTGATCGTGCTGTGGCTAGGGGAGCTTCTTTGGTGAGAGGGCTTCTGTGGGTGTTCGGGCTTCTGTGCTGGAAGGGCTAACTGAAGGGAAAGGGCTTCTGTGGCGAGGGGGCTTGCCCCCGTTCGGCTGCGCAGCAGTCGTAGAGTCTGCTGACATTGGATGACTGACGGACGCAGGGGGCCGCTTCGCGACCCAACGGGGGCAAGCCCCCTCACCACAGAAGCCTCTTTCCTTCAGTTAGCCCTCAGCCTTATATTTCAAAATAGAATAACAAAATCAATATTAAGTATTTTCCTATCTAACGGCATCGTCATATAGTCGCGCCGCAGGCGAATTTGGCGCGAGACGCATAAGCTGCTTTAGGGCAGGATATTGCAGTCGTTCAAATCCCGATTTTGCCAACTTTCCTAAAAGCGCTTTCCATAAGAAACCACAGGGGCTTGTCATGAATTTTTCCGCACTACGTCGAAATCTGCTGGTAGGTTCGCTGGGCCTGGCGCTGAGCGCCGGTCTGCTGGGGCAAGCGGTTGCCGGTGAGCAACTGCAAAAAATCAAGGACGCCGGCGTGATCAACGTCGGCCTGGAAGGCACGTATCCACCGTTCAGTTTCGTCGACGCCGACGGCAAACTGACCGGCTTCGAAGTCGAGTTCTCCGAAGCCCTGGCCAAAGAGCTGGGCGTGAAGGTCAAACTGCAACCGACCAAATGGGACGGCATCCTCGCGGCGCTGGAATCCAAGCGTCTGGACGCGGTGATCAACCAGGTGACCATCTCGGACGAGCGCAAGAAGAAGTATGACTTCTCCGAGCCGTACACCGTTTCCGGGATTCAGGCGCTGGTGCTGACCAAGAAAGCACCAGAGTTGAACATCAAGACCGCCGCCGACCTGGGTGGCAAGAAAGTCGGCGTAGGCCTGGGCACCAACTACGAGCAATGGGTCAAAGCCAACGTGCCGACCGCTGACGTGCGCACCTACGAAGATGATCCGAGCAAGTTCGCAGACCTGCGTAACGGCCGCACCGACGTGATTCTGATCGACCGCCTCGCTGCCCTCGAATACGCCAAGAAAGCCAAAGACACCTCCGCCGCCGGCGAACCGTTCTCCCGCCAGGAAGCCGGGGTTACCTTGCGCAAAGGCGAGCCTGAGCTGCTGGCCGCGGTGAACAAGGCCATCGACAAGCTGCGGGCCGACGGCACGCTGAAAAAGCTTTCGGAAAAATACTTCAGCGCTGACGTCACTCAATAATGGAAGAAGCTTTCCAACTGGCACTGGATTCCGCGCCCTTCCTGCTGAAGGGCGCGTACTACACGGTCATCTTGAGCCTGGGCGGGATGTTCTTCGGCCTGCTGATGGGCTTCGGCCTCGCGTTGATGCGCTTGTCGCGCTTCAAATCGGTCAGCTGGCTGGCCCGCATCTACGTGTCGTTCTTTCGCGGCACGCCGTTGCTGGTGCAGCTGTTCGTGATCTATTACGGCTTGCCGCAACTGGGTATCGAACTTGATCCGCTGCCAGCGGCCCTGATCGGCTTCTCGCTGAACATGGCCGCGTACGCCTGCGAAATCCTGCGCGCCGCGATCAGCTCGATCGAGCGCGGCCAGTGGGAAGCCGCCGCGAGTATCGGCATGACCCGCGCGCAAACCCTGCGCCGGGCCATCCTGCCGCAAGCGATGCGCACGGCTTTGCCGCCACTGGGCAACAGCTTCATTTCACTGGTCAAGGACACGGCGCTGGCCGCCACCATTCAGGTGCCGGAACTGTTCCGCCAGGCGCAGCTGATTACCGCGCGCACCTTCGAAATTTTCACCATGTACCTTGCCGCCGCGCTGATCTACTGGATTCTGGCCACGGTGCTGTCGCACCTGCAGAACAAGTTGGAAGAGCGGGTCAACCGGCACGACCAGGAGTCCTGACCCCATGATTGTCGTGGAAAAACTGACAAAGCAGTTCAAGGGTCAAGTCGTGCTCAACGGCATCGATCTGGAAGTAAAGGAAGGCGAGGTAGTGGCGATCATCGGGCCGAGCGGCTCGGGTAAAACCACGTTTCTGCGTTGCCTGAATTTTCTGGAGGAACCTACCAGCGGCCGGATCAAGGTCGGTGACATCGAAATCGATGGCAGCCGTCCCTTGAACCAGCAGCAAGGCCTGGTGCGTCGCTTGCGCCAGCACGTGGGTTTTGTGTTCCAGAACTTCAACCTGTTCCCCCATCGCACCGCCCTGGAAAACGTCATCGAAGGCCCGATCATCGTCAAGAAGATGGCCCACGCCGACGCCGTTGCCCTGGGCAAAAAGCTGTTGGCCAGGGTGGGCCTGGCGGGCAAGGAAGACGCTTACCCGCGACGCCTTTCCGGCGGGCAGCAACAACGCGTGGCGATTGCCCGCGCGCTGGCGATGGAGCCGGAAGTGATCCTGTTCGACGAGCCCACCTCGGCGCTCGACCCTGAACTGGTCGGTGAAGTGCTGGCGACCATTCGCAGCCTGGCCGAAGAGAACCGCACCATGGTGATCGTCACCCACGAAATGGGTTTTGCCCGAGACGTGGCCAACCGCGTGGTGTTCTTCGACAAAGGCGTGATCGTTGAACAAGGTGAATCCAAGGCACTGTTTGCCAACCCGAAAGAAGAACGCACTCAACAGTTTCTCAGCAAGTTCCTGACTAACGCTCAACATTGAAACATCGCCTCACTACTTGTTAACTTCCAAGGATGGAAGTGACAACTACCCCTCCGAAAAAACCTCTCCTGTTTATTCAATTCTTCGCACTTTAGATTTTTGTTTAATGTTGTGTGCGGTACATATATATGTCCTGCAACAGATCAACCTTGCGCAGAATCACTCGATACAGCGTTCATCCACGAGCAACCATTGGCCATGGCCGACGAATAAAACCCCCTGAATTCGTCGTCATGTTCGACAGCACGGCGCAGCTTATTAACTTGGACGCGTAGGATATTTCTGAATAACAGTAGATCCAATACTTAACTAGCATCCTCTATTGACACCTATTCAAGCGCGCTCTTATCTAGTTGCCAGCAGGCGCCGCCCGTGCACTCGTTTATTATTAAACTTGCAAATAGTGAATCTTATTGTTGCTGGGCAATGCGCGCTTTTTGATCTTCCAGAAACGGAACTTCGTTGCAAGGCTTCAAGGAGAAACCCCATGAAAAGCACCTCGAATAAACCCGAACTTGCGGCCCCCACCTTGGCGCAATCGAACAAGACTGGCATCAACGTCACTTCGGCAGCGCATCTGCTGATCGACGTCGCGCCCTACCCCGGCATGGACGAAGGTGACCTGATCGAATTGTTCTGGGACAACTGCTACGTCGCGTCCCGCGTGCTGAGTACCGCCGACGTTGGCGAAGTGATCAGCCTGCGCGTCCCGCAAAGCTTCATTGCCAATGGCTCCTCCCGCCTGCATTACCGCGTGATGCAGGTCGGGCACGGGCCGGCGCTATCATCCGCGACGCGCGTGCAGATCAAGCTCGATTGCCCCGGTGGCCAGCCCTGCACGCCGGGCAGTGACGAAAACGAGCACCTGGCGCCGGTCAGTCTCCCTGACACCATTCGCCGGCAGGGGGTCAATCCGAACCAGATCAAACGCGGCGTGCCGTTGACCATCGAGCCCTACCTGAACATGGCCGCCGACGACGAGATCACCCTGCGTTGGGGCGACGTGCGCATGGACCTGCCAAAACTCAAGGCGTGCGATGTCGGCGAGCCGATTCAGGTCTGGGTACCGCCGTCCATCATTGTTGAAGCGGGCGAAGACCTTCGCCTGGAAGTCACGTATTGCATCCTCGACCGCGTGGGCAATAACTCACGCTGGGCGCCGCCACGAATGCTGAAGATCGGCTGCGCCAATCCTTATCTGAAAATGCCGTTGAAGGAAGAACTGAAGGTTGCAGAACCCGGCAAAAAGTGAAGGCACCGCCGACCCTGTGGGAGCGTCGCACCGCCGCTCCCACAGGGTCGCGAATTGAGGTTTGACGGCCCAGCCCAACGCTCAGCTGTTGCTCCACGAACAACTGTTGCGCTACGGACAGTCACCCTTCTATGCATATTCCTAAAAGTTAGTTTATTTAATATTTATACGCGCTTAGGGTATATGCACCGGACCACCGGACATTCTTGTTTTTCGCTCGCCGCCACCATTGCGGCGTTTTCATGAGATGTGAGGTAGGTATGGTCCGGAACACAATCACCCCAGTGCAGAACGCCAGGGCATTGCGTGCAGCCAAGGAGTGGCGCTGATGTCGAGTCTGGCAGATGCAATCGTTCAGAGTGATCTGGACATCGCCCCCCTGTTGTTGCCCGCGCAGGTTTTGCGCAACGACGCACAAGCCATCAAGGCTGCCCACGAGCTGGCGCAAGTCGCCCGCCTGCAAGCGGCCAAACGTGACCAGCAGCGCAAGTTGCCATGGTCGGAAATCGAACAGTTCACCCGCAGCGGATTAGGCAGCATTGCCATCCCGCGCGAATACGGTGGCCCGCAGGTTTCGTTCGTCACCCTTGCGGAGGTGTTCGCGATCATTTCCGCGGCAGACCCGGCGCTCGGGCAGATTCCGCAGAACCAGTTCGGCATCCTCAATCTGGTGCTCGGCAGCGCGACCGAGGCGCAGAAAAAACAGCTGTTCAAAAGCGTGCTCGAAGGCTGGCGCATCGGCAATGCCGGCCCGGAACGCGGCACCAAAAACACCCTCGAACTCAAGGCGCGCATCACCGCTGACGGTGACGGTTTCGTCATCAACGGCCAGAAGTTCTATTCCACCGGCGCGCTGTTCGCGCACTGGGTGGCGGTCAAGGCGCTGAACGACGATGGCAAGCAAGTGCTGGCCTTCGTCCGCCGTGGTACGCCGGGCTTGCGCATCGTCGATGACTGGTCCGGTTTCGGCCAGCGCACCACCGCCAGCGGCACCATTTTGCTCAACAACGTACGGGTCGACGCCGAGCTGGTGGTGGATAACTGGAAAATCAACGACCAGCCAAACATCCAGGGCGCCGTGTCGCAGTTGATCCAGGCGGCCATCGACGCCGGCATCGCTCGCGGCGCCATCGACGACGCCATCGAATTCGTCAAAACCCGTGCTCGCCCATGGATCGACGCCAAGGTCGAACGGGCCAGCGATGACCTGTATGTGATTGCCGACATCGGCAAACTGAAAATCGAACTGCACGCCGCCGAAGCGCTGCTGCGCAAGGCCGGCAAAGTGCTCGATCAGGTCAACGCCGCGCCGCTCACCGCCGAGTCCGCCGCGCGCGCCTCGATTGCCGTGGCCGAAGCCAAAGTGCTGACCACCGAGATCTCGCTGCTGGCCAGCGAAAAGCTCTTCGAACTGGCCGGCAGCCGCGCCACCCTCGCCGAATTCAACCTCGACCGTCACTGGCGCAATGCCCGCGTGCACACGCTCCACGACCCGGTGCGCTGGAAGTATCACGCCGTCGGCAGCTATCACCTGAACGGCACGCTACCCGCTCGCCACTCCTGGATTTGACCAGACCTCTGGAGAAACACATGACTCTTTCTCACCACGTCGCGGTCATAACCAGCGATGAGCAAGCCCTGATCGTCGCCAGTGACCTGGCCGACGACTTCAAACGCGACAGCGCCCTGCGTGACCGCGAACGCCGTTTGCCGCACCCGGAACTTGAAGTGTTTTCCCGCTCGGGCCTGTGGGGCATCAGCGTGCCAAAAGAATACGGCGGCGCTGACGTGTCCAACGTCACCCTGGCTAAAGTCATTGCGCTGATCGCCCAGGCTGACGGCTCCCTCGGGCAAATCCCGCAGAACCATTTCTATGCGCTCGAAGTGCTGCGCGTGAACGGCAGCGACGCGCAGAAAAAACGCCTGTACGCCGAAGTGCTGGCCGGCCAGCGCTTTGGCAATGCCCTCGCCGAACTCGGCACCAAAACCGCCCATGACCGCGTCACCAGCCTCAAGCGCGACGGCGATGGCTATCGCATCAACGGTCGCAAGTTCTACGCCACCGGCGCGATTTACGCGCAACGCATCCCGACGTCGGTCGTGGATGAAAACGGTGTGCAGCAGTTGGCGTTCGTCCCGCGTGACAGCAAAGGCCTGACGGTGATCGACGACTGGAGCGGCTTCGGCCAGCGCACCACCGGCAGCGGTTCGGTGGTGTTCGAAGACGTATACGTCGCCGCCGAAGACGTGATCGCGTTTCAAAGCGCGTTCGAACGCCCGACCACCGTCGGCCCGTTGGCGCAGATTCTCCACGCGGCCATCGACACTGGCATTGCCCGCGCGGCTTACGAAGATGCGCTGCATTTCGTGCGTACCAAAACCCGGCCGTGGATCGACGCCACCCATGAAAAAGCCATCGACGACCCGCTGACCATCAAGAGTTTCGGCCACTTGGCGATTCGTCTGCACGCCACCGAAGCCCTGCTGGAACGCTCTGGCGAATTCCTCGACAAGGCCCAGGCCGACACCAACGCCGAGACCGTCGCCGCCGCATCGATTGCCGTCGCCGAAGCCCGCGCCATCAGCACCGAGATTTCCCTCGCCGCCGGCAGCACACTGTTCGAGCTGGCCGGCAGCCAGGCGACCCTGATCGAACACGGTCTGGACCGTCACTGGCGCAACGCCCGGGTGCACACGCTGCACGACCCGGTGCGCTGGAAGTATCACGCCGTGGGCAATTACTACCTCAACGATGAAAACCCGCCACTGCGGGGGACCATCTGATGGCCCACGCCAAGAAAAAGATTTTGCTCAACGCGTTCAACATGAACTGCATCGGGCACATCAACCATGGCCTGTGGACACACCCACGGGACACTTCGACCCAATACAAAACCATCGAATACTGGACCGAACTGGCGCAGTTGCTGGAGCGCGGGCTGTTCGACGGCTTGTTCATCGCGGACATCGTCGGCGTGTACGACGTCTATCAGAACTCGGTGGATGTGCCGCTCAAAGAGTCGATCCAGTTGCCGGTCAACGACCCGTTGCTGCTGGTCTCGGCCATGGCTGCCGTCACCCGAAACCTCGGTTTCGGCCTCACCGCCAACCTGACCTACGAACCGCCCTATCTGTTCGCCCGACGCATGTCGACCCTCGATCATTTGAGTCGCGGTCGGGTCGGCTGGAACATCGTCACCGGTTACCTCGACAGCGCCGCCAAGGCCATGGGCCTGAGCGAGCAAGTGGAACACGACCGCCGTTACGACCAGGCCGATGAGTACCTGGAGGTGCTCTACAAACTCTGGGAAGGCAGCTGGGAAAACGGCGCGGTGCTCAACGATCGCCAACAGCGGATCTACGCCCAACCGGAAAAAGTGCACAAGGTCGAGCACAAGGGCGAGTTCTATCAGGTCGAGGGTTATCACCTCTGCGAACCGTCGCCGCAGCGCACGCCGGTGCTGTTCCAGGCCGGCAGTTCGGATCGCGGTTTGCTGTTCGCCGGGCGGCACGCCGAGTGCGTGTTCATCAGCGGCCAGAACAAACCGTCGACCAAGGTGCAAGTGGACAAGGTCCGCGCCAGCGCGGTCGAGGCCGGGCGCAACCCTGAGGACATCAAGGTGTTCATGGGGCTGAACGTGATTGTTGGCGAAACCGAAGAGGCAGCTTGGGCCAAGCACGCCGAGTACTTGAGCTACGCCAGTGCCGAGGCCGGCGTGGCGCATTTCTCGGCGTCAACGGGGATCGATTTTTCCCAGTACGAAATCGACGAACCGATTCAGTACGTGAAGAGCAACGCGATTCAGTCGGCGACCAAGAACCTGCAGAACAACGACTGGACCCGACGCAAATTGCTCGAACAACACGCCCTCGGTGGCCGCTACATCACCGTGGTCGGCTCGCCGGAGCAAGTGGCCGATGAGCTGGAATCGTGGATCGCCGAAACCGGGCTCGACGGCTTCAACCTGACGCGGATCGTCACGCCGGAAAGCTATGTGGATTTCATCGATCTGGTGATTCCGGAGTTGCAACGTCGTGGGTCGTACAAGACCGCCTACGACACTGGCAGCCTGCGCGAAAAGCTGTTTCACGGTGAGGCGCATTTGCCGCAGCAACACACCGGCGCCGCGTTTCGCCACTGATCCCTGTGGCGAGGGGGCTTGCCCCCGTCGGGCTGCGCAGCAGTCGTAAAACCTGCGCAGCGGTTTTCCTTATTGAATGGTTTGGGGGCCGCTTCGCAGCCCAACGGGGGCAAGCCCCCTCGCCACACAAGCCCCCTCGCCACACAGGCTCCTCGCCACAGATGCGGGCACACATTAAATAATTGACTGGAAAAACATCATGATCACAAAAAACCTGTCCCACCCAGTCAAAGCACTGGCCCTGGCCCTCGGCCTGTTCAGCTCGGCGGTATTTGCCGCCGACGCACCGCTGAAAGTCGGCACCACCGCCGCTTTTGCCATCCCTCTCGAGGCTGCTGTGGAAGAAGCTTCCAAACAAGGGCTGAAAGTCGAGCTGGTGGAGTTCACCGACTGGATCGCGCCGAACGTCAGCCTCGCCGCCGGCGACATCGACGTGAATTACTTCCAGCACGTGCCGTTCCTGGAAAACGCCAAGGCTGCCGCCGGTTTTGACCTGGTGCCGTTCGCGCCGGGGATCATCAACAACGTCGGCCTCTACTCGAAGAAATACAAAAGCTTCGACGAACTGCCACAAGGCGCCACCGTCGCCATCGCCAACGACCCAATCAACAGTGGTCGCGGCCTGCAACTATTGGCCAAGGCCGGGCTGATCACGCTCAAACCGGGGGTCGGCTACAAGGCCACCGAAGAAGACATCATCGCCAACCCGAAGAAAATCAAAATCCTCCAGGTCGAAGCGGTGCAACTGGTGCGCGCCTATGACGACGCCGATCTGGTCCAGGGCTACCCGGCCTACATCCGCCTGGCGAAGACCTTCGATGCCGGCTCGGCGCTGCTGTTCGATGGCCTCGATCACAAGGAATACGTGATCCAGTTCGTGATCCAGCCGAAAAGCAAAACCGACCCGCGCCTGATCAAATTCGTCGACATCTACCAGCATTCGCCAGCGGTTCGCGCGGCACTGGACAAGGCCCACGGCAAGCTCTACCAAGCCGGTTGGGAAAGCTGAGCATGACGGCTGCGATTCAACGGCGACTGGATATTCCAGAGCCAAAAGAAGCTGAACGAACTGAGCTGCACCCGGACCTGAATCACGCCCACGTGCGCTTCATCGGCCTGGGTAAAACCTACAACGGCCAGCAAGGTCCGGTGGCGGCGCTGCACGGCATCGACCTGGCGATCCAGCGCGGTGAAGTGTTCGGCATCATCGGCCGCAGCGGCGCCGGCAAATCGTCGCTGATCCGCACCATCAATCGCCTGGAACAACCGAGCAGCGGGCGCGTGCTGATCGATCAAGTGGACATCGGCGCGTTCGATGAAGACCGCTTGGTAGCACTGCGCCGACGGATCGGCATGATCTTTCAGCACTTCAATCTGATGTCGGCCAAAACGGTCTGGCAGAACGTTGAATTGCCGCTGAAAGTGGCTGGCGTGGCCAAGGACAAACGCGAGCGCAAAGTCCGCGAATTGCTCGAACTGGTGGGCCTGCAAGAAAAGCACAAGGCTTACCCGGCGCAGCTTTCCGGCGGACAGAAACAGCGCGTCGGCATCGCCCGCGCCTTGGTGCATGACCCGGAAATTCTGCTGTGCGACGAAGCCACGTCGGCGCTGGACCCGGAAACCACGCAATCGATTCTCGGCCTGCTGCGCGAGATCAATCAGCGCCTGGGTTTGACCATCGTGTTGATCACGCATGAGATGGCGGTGATTCGCGATATCTGCGACCGCGTCGTCGTGCTTGAACACGGGCGTGTCGTCGAACAAGGGCCGGTGTGGGAGGTTTTCGGCAACCCGCAGCATGAGGTCAGCAAGACCTTGCTCGCGCCGCTGCAACATGGCTTGCCGGAAGAGCTGCAAAACCGTTTGCGCACGCAGCCACAATCGCCGGATGCCGCTGTGGTGTTGCGTTTGCAATTCACTGGCAGCGCGGCGGAGGAACCGGACCTGGCCGCGTTGTTCAGTGCCCTCGGCGGTCGCGTGCGCCTGCTTCAGGGCGGCGTGGAACGGATTCAGGGCCATGCGCTGGGGCAATTGCTGTTGGCCGTGACGGGCTCCCCCCGGGACGCCGAAGACATGTGTGAGCGTGCCAGCCACTGGGCGCAACAGGTGGAGGTGCTCGGTTATGTGGTTTGATCGCTTGCTTCAGGGCTTTATCGACACCTTCCTGATGGTCGGCGTGTCGTCACTGATCGCGCTGCTGGCGGGCATCCCGATGGCGGTGATTCTGGTCACCAGCTCCAAGGGCGGAATCTATGAAGCGCCGACGCTGAACCGCGTCCTGGGCGCGTTCGTGAACCTGTTTCGCTCGATTCCGTTTCTGATTCTGATGGTGGCGCTGATTCCGTTCACGCGGTTGATCGTCGGCACCACGTACGGCGTGTGGGCGGCGGTCGTGCCGCTGACCATTGCGGCCACGCCATTTTTTGCGCGTATCGCGGAAGTGAGTTTGCGCGAGGTCGATCACGGTTTGATCGAAGCGGCGCAGGCGATGGGTTGCCGGCGCTGGCACATCGTCTGGCATGTGCTGTTGCCCGAGGCGTTGCCGGGAATTGTCGGCGGTTTCACGATTACGCTGGTGACGATGATCAATTCGTCGGCCATGGCCGGGGCGATTGGCGCTGGCGGACTGGGGGACATTGCTTATCGATATGGTTATCAGCGCTTTGACAGCCAGATCATGTTGACGGTGATTGTGCTGCTGGTGGTGTTGGTGGCGATTATTCAACTCGGCGGTGATCGGTTGGCCCGGGGCCTCAACAAACGCTGAAAGCCTGCCAGTGATACCGCCATTCGCGAGCAAGCCCGCTCCCACATGGGACCGCGTTCCCCTGTGGGAGCGGGCTTGCTCGCGAATGGCTGCGCAGCAGCCCCAAGGCTGATGGCGTATATTCGGCAAACCCACATTGCCTGCGCAGCCCCCCCATGAAACAAACCCCCGACGACCTCCAGCAGATCACCGCGACCACCCTGGGCCATTACAACTCGGTGGCCGAAGGCTTCCGTGAAGGGACTCGCGATCATGATGTCAGCCAGAACATCGATGCCCTGCTGCGGCACATTCAGGCTGAAGCGCCGTTCGACATCCTCGATTTCGGCTGTGGGCCGGGGCGTGATTTGCAAACCTTCACCCGCATGGGCCACACGGCTGTCGGGCTGGACGGCTCGGAGAAGTTTGCGCAGATGGCGCGTGAGGACAGTGGATGCGAGGTGTGGCAGCAGGATTTCCTGAAGCTCGATCTACCGGCCGAGCGCTTCGACGGAGTTTTTGCCAACGCCGTGTTGTTCCACATTCCGCGTCAGGAATTGCCTCGGGTGTTGCAGGAGCTGCGTGGCGCGTTGAAGCCAGGCGGGGTGTTGTTCAGCTCCAACCCGCGCGGTGAAAATCAGGAGGGCTGGAACGGGCCACGGTACGGGGCGTACCACGATTTAACGGCATGGCAGGCCTTGCTGACCGAGGCCGGGTTTGTCGAGTTGGAGCATTACTACCGGCCAGCAGGATTGCCACGCGAGCAGCAACCTTGGTTGGCGAGTGTCTGGCGTAAACCTGTGTAACCCTTTGCCCCCACCTTGACCGCATCCGTCTGGACAACGCGATCAACTGTGGGAGCGGGCTTGCCCGCGAAGGCGTTGGCTCAGGCAACAGAGCTGTTGAATGTGCAATTGCTTTCGCGAGCAAGCCCGCTCCCACAAGGAACCGCACTCCCCTGTGGGAACGAACTCCAACCTTTGACCGCATCCGCCTGGATCACTCGATCAACTGTGGGAGCGGGCTTGCTCGCGAAGGCGTCGGTTCAGGCAACAGACATGTTGAATGTGCAACCGCTTTCGCGAGCAAGCCCGCTCCCACAGGGTTTGTGCCTTACTGCGCTTCTTTCTTCGGCTCGCGGATTTTGTACCAGGCCACGTACAGCGCCGGCAAAAACAGCAGCGTCAGCAGCGTCGCGATGATAATCCCGCCAATCATCGCGTACGCCATCGGCCCCCAGAACACTTCCCGGGCAATCGGGATCATGCCCAGGCTCGCCGCTGCCGCCGTCAACAGAATCGGGCGACGACGATGTTCCGTGGCTTGCACCACCGCGTCCCACGGCACATAGCCGTCCTTCTCGTAGGCATCGATCTGGGTCACCAGGATCACCGAGTTGCGGATGATGATGCCGATCAGCGCGAGAATCCCCAGGATCGCCACGAAGCCCATCGGCGTGCCGGTCGGGATCAGCGCCAGCACCACGCCGATCAAGCCGAGCGGCGCGACGCTGGCCACCAGGAACATCTTCTGCACGCTGTGCAACTGGATCATCAAAAAGGTCGCCATCAGAAACAGCATCAACGGCACGACTTTGGCAATCGGCCCCTGGGCCTTGCCGCTTTCCTCGACCGTGCCGCCCGTGGCGACCTTGTAACCGACCGGTAGGCCGGCCGCGAATTTGTCGATGTCCGGTTTCAACTGCTTGACCAGGTCGGTCGGCTGAATCTCGTCGCGCACCGCCGCCTTGACGGTGATGGTCGGCTTGCGGTCGCGGCGCCACACCAGCGGCTGCTCCAGTTCGTACCGCACCGTGGCGAACGCCAGCAGCGGAATCGAGGTGCCGCTCGGCGTGACGATCTGCAGGTTTTGCAGGGTTTCCGGCGTGCCGCGCTCCGCATCGACGGCGCGGCCGACCACGTTGATCAGGTAGATATCGTCATCGACCTGCGTCACTGGCGAACCGACGACGATGCTGTTCATCAGATTGGCCACGTCTTCCGACGACAACCCCAATTGCCGCGCCTTGTCCTGCGCGATGTCGATACGCAGGACTTTGCCCGGCTCGTTCCAGTCGTAAATGATTTCGCCGATGTGCGAGTTTTTATCCAGCTCGGTGGCCAGTTCGATCGCGTGTTTGCGCACCTGGTCGATGTCGTTGCCGCTGACCCGGTACTGAATCGGCCGCCCCACCGGCGGGCCCATTTCCAGCGCCTGAACATAGCTGCCGATGCCGACAAAATCCTTGCGCAGCCGCTCGCGCAAGCGCTGGCTGAGGGCGGCGCGTGACTCCAGGCCTTTGCTGACGATCACCAGTTGCGCGTAGTACGGGTTTTGCAGTTGCTGGTCGAGGGGCAGGTAGAAACGGATCGCGCCCTCGCCGATGTAGGTGCTCCAGCGCACGATGTCCGGGTCGTCCTTGAGCGTCGCTTCGAGCTTGTCCACCGCTTTGCGGGTTTCGGCGATGGAGGCGTTTTGCGGCAGGTTGAGGTCGACGAGAATTTCCGGGCGGTCCGAGGACGGGAAAAACTGGTTTTGCACGAACTGCATGGAGTACACCGACGCCACGAACAGCCCGAGGGTGATGCCGATGGCCCACCAGCGATTGCGCATCGCCCACAGCATGCCGTGATTGAACCCACGGCCGATGCGACCCGGCTCGGCCGAGTGCGGTTTCACATTGGCGCTGAGGATGTGCACGCCGATCACCGGTGCGAACAGCACCGCGACGACCCACGACACCAGCATCGCCACCGCGATCACCGCAAACAGGGTGAAGGTGTACTCGCCGGCCGAGCTGGCGTTGAGGCCAATCGGCACGAACCCGGCCACGGTCACCAGCGTGCCGGTGAGCATCGGGAACGCGGTCGAGGTGTAGGCGAATGTGGCCGCCTGCTCCTTGGTCTCGCCCATTTCCAGGCGCGTGACCATCATCTCCACGGTGATCATCGCGTCGTCCACCAGCAGGCCGAGGGCGATGATCAGCGCGCCGAGGGAAATCCGCTGCATGGTGATTCCGCTGTATTCCATGAAGACGAAGACCATCGCCAGCACCAGCGGAATCGAGCACGCCACCACCAGACCGGCGCGCACGCCGAGGCTGATGAAGCTGACGATCAGCACGATGACCACCGCCTCGAACAGCGCGCTGGTGAAGCCGCCGACTGCTTTTTCCACCACGTCGGCCTGATCGGACACGTTGTGTACGCCCACGCCCACCGGCAGGTCGGCGGTCAGGTCGGTCATGCGTTGATGCAACGCCTTGCCGAACTCCTGAATGTTGCCGCCCTTCTTCATCGCGATGGCCAGGCCGATGGCCGGGTGACCGTTGAAACGAAATTCAGGGGTGGCCGGGTCGACGTAACCCCGGCTGATTTCAGCGATATCGGCCAGGCGATAGAAGCGGTCGTTGAGCCGCAGGTTGACGTTTTCCAGGTCCTTTTCAGAAGCGAACTGCCCTGAGGTGCGCACGGAAATCCGTTCCGGACCGGCCTCGATCACCCCCGCCGGGGTCACGGCGTTCTGTGATTGCAGGCTCTGCACCACCTGCCGCTGATCGATGCCCAGCGCCGCCAGTTTGCGCGTGGAGAAATTCAGGTACAGGACTTCATCCTGCTCACCGACCATCTCGACCTTGCCCAGCCCCGGCACGTCGCGAATCGCCGCGCGCACCTGCTCCACGTAGTCGCGCAACTGGCGCATCGACAAGCCGTCAGCGGTAAAGGCATACACCGAACCGTAGACATCACCGAACTCGTCGTTGAACCCCGGCCCTTGCAGGCCCTGGGGGAACTCGCCGCGAATGTCGTTGATCTTCTTGCGCACCTGGTACCAGATTTCCGGAATGTCCTTGGCGCTGGTGGTGTCGCGCAGGTAGACGAACACCGTCGATTCGCCGGGCCGCGTGTAGCTTTTCACGTAGTCGAGGGAGTCGAGCTCTTCGAGTTTTTTCTCGATGCGGTCGGTGACCTGCTTGAGGGTTTCCTCTTGCGTCGCGCCTGGCCAGCGGGTCTGGATCACCATGGTTTTGATGGTGAAGGACGGGTCTTCCTCGCGGCCCAGGTTCATGTACGAGAACACGCCCATCAGCAGCGCGACGAACATCAGGTACCAGACAAACGACTGATGTTTGATGGCCCATTCGGATAAGTTGAAACTCCCTTTCATTGTGGGCGGTCCTCGTCGAATTTCACGGGTTGCCCGGGTTTCAGGCTATTCACACCGGCACTGACGACATGCTCGCCAGCCTTCACGCCGTCCGCCAGCACCACGGTATCGTCCGTGCGACTGATCACACGGACATCACGGGGTGACACGGTTTTATTTTGGGTATCGATGACCCAGATACGTGCCTGGCCATCGACTTCTTGCAGCGCGGTAAGGGGCAGTTCGATGCGCGGTTTGATCGCGGAGCTGAGGGTCACGCTGATCGCCGTGCCCAGGCGAAAGCCAGGCGGCGTCTCGGCCAGGGTCAGGCGCGCGCGACGGGTACGGGTCGCGCTCTGGGCCTGGGGTTCGATTTCGCGAACCACGGCGGTGGTATTGATGCTCGGGTCCAGTTGCGCGGCAACCTGAAACACCACGTCGGCGGGCAATTGGTCGACCAGGATGTCCGGCAGATCGATCACCGCTTCCTTGATGTCGGGTTGCGCCAGCGTCACCACTTGCTGCCCGGCCGTCACGACCTGGCCGGCTTCGGCATTCCACGCGGTGACCACGGCTTTGTGGTCGGCGCGCAGTTCGACGTAGTTGAGTTGGTCCTTGGCCTGATCCACCGCGGCCTTCGCTTGATCGAGGGACGCCTGAGTGGTTTTCAGGTCGGTCTGGGCAACATCGAGTTGCGCTTGCGCACCGACGCCGCGATCGAACAATTCCTGCTGACGCCGGGCGCTGGCCTGGGCATTGATGAATTGCGCCTGAATGTTGGCCAGATCACCTTGGGCGGCACGCAACTGGTTTTGTTGATCGGTCGGGTCGAGCGTGGCAAGCAATGCGCCTTTGTCGACTTCAGCACCGACATCAACCGCGCGGCTGGCGATTCTGCCCGGCACCCGGAACCCGACGTTGCTTTCGTAGCGGGCCTGGATACTGCCGGCAAAGCGGCCGAGACTTTCTTCATTCAAAGCCTCGACCTTGACCGACAGCACCGGCCGCACGGGTTCCGGTGGCGGTTCCTTTTTCGAGCAGGCCACCAGCATCACACCGGCACACACCAGTAACAGACGCTTCATGGCTGGGCTCCCACGGCCAAATCCTTGTAGGTGTTTTCAGCGATTTCGACTTTCATGCCAGGGTGCAACAACTGGCCGCCGGCGATGATCACTTTGTCGCCGGCGTTCAGGCCGCCGCTGATGATGACTTTGCCGGTCAGGTAACGCCCCACCGTGACGGTGTGCAGTTGCGCCTTGCCGTCGGCGTCGACCAGCCAAACGGCCGGTTCGCTGATGTTTTTGGTCAACGCCGACCACGGCAGTTCCACCGCCGACGTGCCCGGCTGCTTGGCCGTGGCGCTCACAACAGAACCTAATTGCATGCCGTCGGGCAGGCTGTTGAGCGTGACTTTGACTTGCACGGTGCCGGTCTGCGCCGACACCGCCGGGGTGATTTCGCGCACGGTGCCGGTGGTCTTGATGTTCGGGTTGTCGAGCAGGCTGACCACGATGGTTTTATCTTCCGGTTCTGTGGTCAGCAGCGATTCGTAGACGTTGAACACCGCATCGCGGTCGCCGTCGCGGGCAAGGCTGTAAATCGGCACCGTCGCCTGCACCACCTGACCGACTTCGGCCTGGCGCGCGGTGATAATCCCCGGCGCTTCGGCAATCAGCGAGGTGTAGCTCAATTGTTCACGGGCGTTGGCCAGTTGCGCCTGGGCAGCGGCCAACGCGCTCTGACTGCTGCGCAAGGCGGCTTGGGCGGAATCGAATTCGCTGCGACTGGTGTAGCCCTTGGGCAGGAGTTTCTGCTGGCGGACGAATGCAGCGGCGGTCTGCTTGACCCGGGCCTGTTCGGCGACGACCTGGGCCTGGGCCGAATCGACGTTGGTCTGCAAATCCTTGGGATCGAGTTTGGCCAGCACTTGCTTGGCCGACACCCGGTCACCGACATCGACCATGCGCTGGATGATCTTGCCGCCCACGCGAAACGACAAATCAGTCTGCACCCGCGCCTGGACGTCGCCGGTCAGGGTCACGGAAGCCGCGTAGTCAGCGGGTTTGACCTCTTGCACAAAGACGCGCGGCAGGTCCTTTTCGACCTGCTTTTTGTCGCCGCAGGCGCTCAGCAGGACCAGGAGGCTCAGGCCAACCACTGTTTTCAATCCGGGACCAGCCATGCAGACTCCTTTGCGTTGTACGGACGTGCCAATGGCGATACGACTGTGAGCTTAGAACAGGGTTCAATGGGCGCACAGGTTTGCTGTGTTCCTGTGGCTCTGTGAATAACCTGTCTTAGTGAACCTTGGCCAATGAATGACCTGTGGTTTTGTGAATCTTGGCCAATGAATGACCTGTGGCTTTGTGAATCTTGGCCAGTGAATGACCTGTGGCTTTGTGAATCTTGGCCAGTGAATGACCTGTGGCGAGGGGGCTTGCCCCCGTTGGGCTGCGAAGCGGCCCCACTGTTTTTTTTCAGTGACACCGAAGGCGACTGCTGCGCAGTCGAACGGGGGCAAGCCCCCTCGCCACAGAAGCTTTCTCACCACAGAAGCCCGCTCCCCCATTTGAAATGCATTCCAATGTGGGAGCGGGCTTGCTCGCGAAGGCTATCGAAGGATCAGCGCATCCTCCAGAGCATTAACCCTGCCACTTGCCCCCTTCAACAATCACGCTTTCAGGCTTGGTGTCATCGCTCAGTTCTTTACGCACGTATTGGTCATACAGCTTGAGCAAGTACTTCTCCTCACCCAGCTTCGCCAACTCGGTATTCACCCAATCGCGCAACTCGATGTTGCCCTTCTTCACCGCCGGCGCAATCGGCGCTTCTGCGCCCAGGGTCTGGGTCAACACGCGGTAGCCAGGGTTCTGCTTGGCCCAGCTGAACAGCACCAGATTGTCCTGCGCATACGCATCGCCACGACCATTGGCCAGGGCTTGCAGGGATTCGGAGTTTTTCTCGAACTTCAGCAGCTTCCAGTCCGGGTGGTTCTTGGTCAGCCAGATATCCGCCGTAGTACCGGTGGTGACGATGGTGGTGCGTGTCGCCAGGTCATCCAGGTTTTTCACCGCACTCGCCTGCGGCACCAGCGCCTGCACCGCGACCTTGAGGTTCGGGATGGTGAATTCCACCGCTTCCTTGCGCTCCGGAGTGACCGTCATGTTGGCCAGAATCAAATCGACCTTGTCGCTTTGCAGGAATGGAATGCGGCTGGCCGGTTCCACCGCAACAAACTCGACCTTGTTTTCATCGCCCAGCAGATCCTTGGCGAATCGACGGGCGATGTCGGTATCGAAACCGACGTAACGTCCGGCCTCGTCGACAAAACCGAACGGTGGTTTGTCGGTGAACACGCCGACAATCAGCTTGTCCCTGGCTTTGATTTTGTCCAGGTAGCCGGCCGGCGCGGTGCTTTCGCTGGCGACTTTGGGTTTGGCTGGTTCATCGGTTTTGTTGCAGCCCGCGAGCAAGGCGAGGCCGAGCAACGGCAGGAGAAAGAGGCAAGACTTGGCAGTTTTCATGGCAGTTGCAGTTCCTTTGTTTGAGTCGTTTTGGGTAAGGCGGCGACGTAGGAGAACTTCTCCAGGAACTGCTGCGCTCGTGCGGTTTGCGGGTTCGTAAAGAAAATCTCGGGAGGGTTTTGCTCAAGGATGCGTCCGCCATCCATGAACACAATGCGGTCAGCCACGGCACGGGCGAAGGCCATTTCGTGGGTGACGATCAACAGGGTCATGCCTTCGCGGGCCAGGCCTTGAATCACTTCCAGCACTTCCTTGACCATCTCCGGGTCGAGGGCGGCGGTGACTTCGTCGAACAGCATGACTTTGGGGTTCATGCACAGCGAGCGGACGATGGCGATCCGTTGTTGCTGGCCGCCGGAGAGCTGACGCGGGAAGGCGTCGCGCTTGTCCAGCAGGCCCACACGGTCGAGCAACGCTTCGGCCTGGGCGCGGGCTTCGCCGCGCTCGCGCTTCTGCACTTTGACCGGGCCGAGCAGCACGTTATCGAGCACGTTCATGTGCGGAAACAGGTGATAACTCTGGAACACCATGCCGATCTGCTGGCGCACATCGCGCCAGTCGGTGCCCTTGTCCAGCAGTTCACGGCCGTTGAATTTCAGGCTGCCGCTGTGGGCGATTTCCAAACCGTTGAGGCAACGCAGCAAGGTGCTTTTGCCGCAACCGCTGGGGCCGAGGATGACGATGACTTCGCCAGGCTTCACTTGCAGGTCGATCGCTTTGAGCACCTGTTGCTCGCCGAAAAACTTGTTGAAACCCTTGAACTCGATCAATGCGCTCATGCTTGCGTCCAGCGCCGCTCCAGCACGCGCGAGGCGGCCGACAGCGGGTAGCAGATGAAAAAGAAAAACAGGAACAGTGCGCCGTAGATCAGCACCGATTCGTAAGTGCGTTCGATGATCTGCTGGCCGACCTTGATCACGTCCACCACACCGATCAGCACCGCCAGCGAACTGGTCTTGATGATGCGCGTGTAGACATTGATGGTCGGCGGCGTCATGCGTTTCAGCGCCTGCGGCAGCAGCACGTAACCGTAGAGTTGCGGGCCGTCCAGGCCAATCGACAACCCTGCCTCCCGTTGGCCGCGAGGCAGCGAATGCAACGCGCCGCGCACCACTTCGCCGACTTCGCTGGCGCCCCACAGCGACAGCACCAGCACCGCGCACCAGAAGCTCGCAATGCTCAGGCCAAAAAAAATCGGCAGGCCGAAGAACAGCAGATACAGCCAAACCAACACCGGGATCGCCCGGAACAACTCCAGATAGACCCGCAGAATCGCATTCAGCCATGTCGAATTCAGCGTGCGTAACACACCGTAAACCACGCCGCCAACCGTGCTGAAGGCGATGCTCAGGAAAGAAATCGACAAGGTTTGCGCAGCGCCCTTGCCCAATTGCGGCAACGACACCCACAACAACTCAAGACCCGAACTGGCCATGCTGGAGCCTCCTTTCCAGACGGCTGAGCAGCAGCGACAACGGCAAGAACAGCAGCACGCAGATCAGCGTCAGCACGGCGAGCATTTCGTAGGTTTTGTAGTAGAGCGCGATGTAGCTTTTGGTGGTGTAGAGGATTTCCGGCACGGCCACGGCGGAGACCACGGTGGTTTCCTTGAGCAGGAAAATGAAATTGGCGAACAGCGACGGCAGGCTGAGGATGCCGGCCTGCGGCAGGATCACGTAGCGCAGCAGTTGCCCGTGAGACAGGCCGATCGAGCGGCCGGATTCGAGTTGCGCCTGGGGCACCGCTTCGACACCGGCGCGCAGCACTTCGGTGAGGTACGCGCCGCCGAGGAAGGTCATGGTGATGATCGCCGCGGCGAACCCCGACACCCTGATGCCCAGCGCCGGCAAGGCGAAGTAGACGAAGAACAGCTGGATCAACAGAGGGGTGTTGCGCGCGAGTTCGACATAGAGCCCGACCAGGCGTCGCAGGTAGGGCGTACGAAACACCAATATCGTCGCGTTGAGCAGCGCCACCAGCAACGAGGTGCCAATGGCGATGAAACCGACCTGCAGTGTCACGCCCACGGCTTTGAGAAACGCCGGCAGGGTGCTGAGGATAAAAGCGTAATCGAAGGTCATTGAAAATCCTGAACGCCACTCGGTAAGCGACGGTGATGCGGTCCAGGGGCGATGGATAACCGCCCGGCAGGCACTGACTTTAAAGGCATAAGAAAAAGAATTTAAATACCGTTAAAGCATATTGATATCACCCAAAAAACTATCCTGCGGATTTGCCACGGCTGCGGAAGACGACTATTTTCCTTTGCGCTGTAGGAAGGATCTTTTTTTCGAAATACCCCTCCAAGGACGTACAGCTTGTGGCCAGACTCCCTCGGCCAAACCATCACAAGGAAGAGAACATGGCTGACGTAAAAGTGCCCCAGCGGCTGGATCCGCAAGAGATTGTGAAGTTGCTGGTGGCGTTGCACAGGGCGTTGAAGGCCAGGGTGGCCTGAATCGTCTGAACCACCCGCATCCCCCTGTGGGAGCGGGCTTGCTCGCGAAGGCGCAGTGTCAGCCGACATCGGTTTCGACTGATTCACCGCCTTCGCGAGCAAGCCCGCTCCCACAGGGGGTTTTGTGCAGGCATACAAAAACGCCGACGCTAGTGTTAGCCGTCGGCGTTCGAAACCTTTGGGGTTTGATGCTGCGTCGAATCAGAACGCTGGCAATACCGCGCCGCTGTACTTCTTCTCGATGAACGCTTTCACTTCCGGGCTGGTCAGTGCCTTGGCCAGTTTCTGGACCGCGTCGCTGTTCTTGTTGTCCGGACGAGCGACGAGGAAGTTCACGTAAGGCGAATCCGCGCCTTCGATGATCAGCGCATCTTTAGCCGGGTTCAAACCGGCTTCCAGTGCATAGTTGGTGTTGATCAGGTCCAGATCCACTTCCTTCAGGACGCGCGGCAGCATGGCCGATTCCAGTTCCTTGAACTTGAAGTTGTGCGGGTTCTTGGCGATGTCTTTCGGCGTAGACAGAGCGTTTGTCGGGTCTTTCAGCTCGATCAGGCCAGCCTTCTGCAGCAGGATCAGGGCACGGCCGCTGTTGCTGCCTTCGTTTGGCAGGGCGATGGTCGCGCCGTTTGGCAGTTCAGCCAGGGTTTTGTATTTGCTCGAGTAGCCACCGAACGGTTCAACGTGGACGCCGATCACGGTGACCAGGTCAGTACCTTTGCCTTTGTTGAAGCTGTCCAGGTAAGGCTTGGTCTGGAAGTAGTTGGCATCCAGATGCTTTTCGGCGACCTGCACGTTCGGCTGAACGTAGTCGGTGAAGACTTTGATTTCCAGGTCCACGCCTTCTTTGGCGAGGGTTGGCTTGATCAGTTCGAGAATCTCGGCGTGTGGGATCGGGGTCGCCGCAACCACCAGTTTCTCGCCAGCCTGGGCCAGGCTTGCGGTCAGGGCAGCCGCCAGTGCGGTGAACAACAGAACCTTTTTCATGCAGTGTCCTTATCGAAAATCACGGTCGCCAACGGCGACGGCTAAACATGGGTGTGCCAGCGAAATGCTATCGCTGGCGTGAAGCGGACAATACCGGGATTTTTTATTCCCGAACAATATCTTTTATTCACTTTGATATTCCATTTTGTTCCTAAAGCGCCAGCGCACGGATTACCTGATGTGGGAGCGGGCTTGCTCGCGAATGCGCGGGGTCAGTCACTATCAATGTCGTCTGACCCAGCGCTTTCGCGAGCAAGCCCGCTCCCACAAAGGGTCACAGCGTCTGGCTCAGGCTTTCGAGTAAATCCTTGAGCGCCGAGCGCTCGGCGGCCGTGCCGTTTTTCACCAGTTGCGCCACCTGCTGCCCGATCTGCACCAGCGACGGCGACGCCGCCGGTAGGTTCAGATGCTCCGGCAAGATCTCGTCGCCGGTGCTGACCAGCAGCGCGAAGTGAATGACGTTCTCCAGTTCACGGGTGTTGCCCGGCCAACTGTGCTGCTCCAACACGTGCTGCGCGGCTTCGCTGATCAGTGGCACGGGCAGGTCCAGGCGCTGGCTGTAGATACCGAGGAAATATTCCGACAGCGACAGGATGTCGCCGACCCGTTCGCGCAACGCCGGCAACTCCAGCTGACCTTCAATCAGGTAATGGTAAAGCCGCTCATGGAATTTGCCGGCCGCCACCGCTTGCGCCAGATCGATGCTGGTCGCGGCCACCAGACGCACGTCCACCGGGCTCGGCTGCGGCGCGCCGACGCGGGTGACTTCGTGGTTTTCCAGCGCGGCCAGCAATTTGATCTGGATCGGCAACGGCAGGTCGCCGATCTCATCCAGGTACAGCGTGCCGCCATTGGCCGAACCGAACCAACCGGCACGACTGCTCGCCGAACCGCTGAAGCTGCCGGCCGCATAACCGAACAACTCGGCATCGGCGTACGTCGGGCTGATCGCGCCGCAATTGACCGAGACGAACAGCCCGCCACGATCACTGCCGCGATGGATGTGCCGCGCCAGCAATTCCTTGCCGCTGCCGGTTTCACCGCGAATCAGCACCGAGATCGCACGCGGTGCCAGTTGCTCCAATTCCTGGCGCAACTGCCGCGAGCGCGGATCGACGAACACCAGCGCCTTGGCGCGGATGCTCAACGGACTTTTTTCTGCATCGGGGAAGGTCAGCAGTGGCTGACCGAAAACTTCAAAACTCATGGCAGACTCCCGCCCAAAACCGCCGGGAGACGGGGGGCGATATTAAAAAAATAGAAGGTTCAAGCGCGGCGCAGCGCGTGATGTTCCATGCGGTTTTGCAAGCGATAGAGATAAGCGAAACCCTGCTCCCAGCGCTGATGCCCGGACTTCACGTTGATGTGTCCGGCACCGGCCAGAATCCCGGCCTCGGCGCCCCAGTTACGCGCCAGTTCCAACGCGCGCGGCGCACTGACGGCGCTGTCGTTGTCGGAACTCACGACCTGGCTCGGGAACGGTAACAGGGTGGTGGGAATCGGTGCGAAGTTGCGCAGGGCCGGCGCGCAGGCCGGGCGCTCGACGTCGGCCGGTGCCACCAGCAAGGCACCGCGCACCTGGCGCAAGAAATTCAAAGGGGCGGTGGCGGCCCAGTGGGCAACCGTGACACAGCCCAGGCTGTGAGCAATCAGGATCACTGGCGTGCTGTCGGCGGCAATCGCCTCGGCCAACGCGGCCACCCAGTCTTCACGACGCGGTGTCAGCCAGTCGGCCTGCTCCACCCGCGCGCTGTTCGGCAGGCTATTCTGCCAGTGAGTTTGCCAATGATCTTCCGGCGATCCTTGCCAGCCCGGCACAATCAGGTAGCGAATTGATTCGTTGCGCATGGGGGAACTCTCCTGCTGCGTGTCTGTTCCTGGTCGAGTATAGGGACGGTATTTATATTCGTTAAGGAATAAGAAGCTATTTATTAAGACCTATATCGAATATAAAAACATTCACTGTGGGAGCTGGCTTGCTCGCGAAGGCGCTGGGTCAGTCGCATCAATGTTGTCTGACCCAGCGCCTTCGCGAGCAAGCCCGCTCCCACGGGGGATTTGTGTTTTTTCTTGGGAATAAAAAAAGGGCCGCACCCTGCCAAGGAGACGGCCCCGGAAAACTTGAAACCTGTCAGCGCGCGGTGATCACCGACAATTTGGTAATCCCGGCCCGCTCGATCGACGCCATGGCGCGCGCCACTTCGCCGTAATTCACCCCGTCATCCGCCTGCAATTGCACACGCACTTCCGGGTCTTTGGCCTTGGCCGACTTGAGGTTGAATTCCAGCAGATCCGGCTGGATTTCATCCTTGTTGATAAACAGTTTTCCCGCACCGTCGATGCTCACCACCAGCGGGTCTTTCTGCTCCACCGGCGCCACGGCTTCGGTCTTGGGCAGGTTGATCGGTATCGCATTGGTCAGCAGCGGTGCGGTGACGATGAACACCACCAGCAGCACCAACATCACGTCCACCAGTGGCGTCACGTTGATCTCGCTCAGCACCTCGTCGCTGTCTTGCGTGGAGAAGGCCATATCAGGACGCCTCCTTCACTTTTTGCGTGTTGCCTTGGGCGGCAGCTTTGTGCGCCGTCGGGTGGATCAATACGCGGAACGAACTCTTCTGCGCCAGGCTGTAGAAGTCATGGGCGAAGTCATCCAGGTCCGCCGCCGTCAGTTTCAAACGACGCAAGAAGTAGTTGTAAACCAGCACCGCCGGCACCGCGACGGCGATCCCCACACCGGTCGCCACCAACGCTGCGCCGATCGGTCCGGCCACCGTTTCCAGGCTCGCCGAGCCCGCCGCGCTGATGCCTTTCAATGCCTCCATGATTCCCCACACCGTGCCGAACAAACCAATGAACGGCGAGGTGCTGCCAATACTCGCGACCACGGCCAGGCCGGTTTCCAGCGAGCGGCGTTCACGTACGATCTGCTGGCGCAACGCGCGCTCCAGGCGATCCTGATGATTGATCGCGTGGCTCAAGTCATTCGCATGCGGCACCTCACCCACCTGAATCGCCGCGTAACCGGCCTGGGCCACCCGGGCCGCAGCACCGGGCTCGGTTTCAGTCAACTCAGCGGCGGCATCGAGGCTCGACGCCGCCCAGAACTGTTTATGAAACTTGCGATCCTGAGCTTTCAGGCGACCGAACTGCACGCCTTTGAGCAACGCCAAACCCCAGGTGGCTACGGAAAAAACCACCAGCAGCCAGATCACCGCGCTTTCGATGGATTCAAGTGGAGAGGCCAGTAACGTCATGATGTATTCCCTCGTGTAAACGTTTCGCGCGAAATAGGTTTCGGTTTAATGAATCTTGAAATCGATGGGCACGCTGACCCAGCCGTCCTGGGCGACATCACCCTGCTTGGCTGGCACAAAACTCCAACGCTTCACGGCGCTTAACGCCGCTTCGTCCAGGGCTTCGCGGCCGCTGCTTTTCTGAATCTGGATTTCGCCGGGTTTGCCGCTGGCGAGTACGTGCACCCGCAACAACACCGTGCCTTCCCAACCGCGACGCTGGGCCAGCGACGGGTATTCCGGCGCCGGGTTCTTCAGGTAAGCGGCACTGGCCGAAGCCGGTGTCACAGGCGCCGGCGCCGGTGGGGCGGGTGGAGCCGGCGCCGCCACGGGCGCTGCCGGTTGTGGCGGCGCGGGCGGTTGCTCGACGGCTTTGGGCGCCGGTTTCGGCACGGGCTTGACCACTGGTTTCGGTTTCGGAATCGGTTTCGGTGGCGGCGGTTTCACGGCCAGCTCGTCTTGCACCGGCGGCGGCGGTTCTACCACCGGCGCCGGCGGGGGCGGTGGTGGCGGCGGCTCGACCACAGGCGGTGCCGGACGCGAGAACTCGATGGTCATCGGCGGAATTTCCGGCGGCACAATCGGCAGTGCTTTGACGGGCTGCTGATTCAGCCAATAAATCACCGCGCCATGCACCAGCAACGCCAGCACACCGAGCAGAATCGCTTCGCGGCGGCTCAGGATGCCCTTGGGCGCACGCTGCAAACGCAATTGGCCCAAGGGCACGCGGTGCGGTCGGCCGAGGTCGACCAACTCACCACCCGGTGCCTGGCGCCACAGCACCTCATGCGCACTGGCGGCGGTCTGGACATTGCCCATTGATTAACTCCCTGCGGTCTCTTTGCGGTGCGGATAAGCCGAAACGTCGCACCTGACATCCCCCGGCGACGTATCGATGGGGCCAATCATTGACGCAGGCGCTTATCTCTTAAAGTAATCTTTGAAGTTATATTTAGATCATAAATGCATATGCAGAATTGCCGTTACGTGCAAAGGCCCGTCGTTCAAGGCCTGCGGCGCGACGGCGAAAAAACCATGCTTTGGCTGCATCGAAAATATTCATTGAAGGCATGGCTTTTCGCCGTTTTTACGTATTCCCGGACGTTTTCTGAATAACCAATCAGAAGTCGTAGCGACCGGTCACACCCAACGTCCGAGGCGTACCGAGCAAGCCTTCATAACCGCCGTTGCCGCCGGTCCAGAGGGTCGTGTAATAGGTTTTGTCGAAGGCGTTTTTCAGCCAGAGCGAGACGTCCCACTGGCCTTGGTTGAAGTCGCCACGCAGGCCCGTGGACAGGTTGACCACGGCGTAACTCGGGATCTGCCCGTAGTCGGAATCTTCCACCATGCCCACCGCTTTCGAACGGAAGGCGTAGCTGGCGGTGACGTACTCTTCGAAGCCGTTACTGAGGTTCCATTTGTATTCGCCGTTGGCGTTACCGATCCATTTCGACGCCCCGACCACCTGGTGGCCGCTCAAGTCGCAAGACGCCGGCGCGCCCGGTGCCAGGCTGACTTCCGGCGGGCATGGCGCATCTTTGTAGGAGAGGTAACTGACGTCGTTATAGGAGCCGTTGATGTTCAGCGTCAGGCCGCGCAGCGGGATCAGCGTGCTGTCGAATTCCACGCCGCGTGAGCGCACTGAACCGGCGTTGGTCAGGTATTGCACGCGGTTGACGTCGTCGTAGGCGTTGGTCTGATAGGCGTTGACCTGGGTCCAGAACACGTTGGCGTTGAGTTGCAGCCGACGGTCCCACAAGGTGCTCTTGAAACCGAGTTCGGCGTTGTTGGCGCGCTCGGTGCCGACCAGCAACGAGTCGGCGCCAGCGACCGGCGCCGAGGCGACGCCGAGGTTCACTCCGCCGGATTTTTCGCCGTGGGACAGCGTTGCGTAGCCGAGCAAATCGTCGGTGAAGTGGTAACTGAGGTTCAACAATCCGGAAGGGCTGGAACTGTATTGATTCAAATCGCCTGAATCGTAGGCGCCGGTGCGGCCACGTCTGGCGGTCGCCGCTGCGCCGGTGACTGCCGCGCCACCCTGCGGTGCATCGCGAGTGACCCAGGCGTTTTTCTGTTCATAGGTGCCGCGCACACCGGCGGTGAAATCCAGGCGCGGGGTGAGGTGCCAAGTGCCTTGGGCGAACAGCGCGAAGCTGTCGGTCTTGATGTGGCCGTTGCCGACGCTGTCGACGTTGGCCAGTGCCCCGCGCGGCGTGCCGTTCCAGATGTCCGCTTGCGGGCCGTAATAGGCGAAGGATTTGTTGTCCAGATCGTTGCCGAAGTAATACGCCCCCAGCACGTAATCGAAGAACTCGCCCTTGGGCGACGCCAGGCGAAATTCCTGGGAGTACTGTTTGTCCTCCACCGACACGCCGGCGTTGTAAGTCGCCGCGACATTCAAGCCGTCGTCGTTGCGCGGGGTGAAATTCCACCAGCGGTAGGAGCTGATCGACGTCAGGGTGAAGTCGCTCGGCAAGGTCCAGTTGGCCTCCACCGACGTGCCGCCCTGATGCACGGTGACGTGTTGATCGTTGTCCAGATTGACCTTGCGATGCGTGCCGTTCACTAGCGTCGCGCCGGCGGCAGTGGCCCGTGCCTGGTAGAGGTTGACGCCGTTGATGGTCGGCCCGGTGTCGTACAACACGCGGGTGCCGGCGCTGGAATCTTCTTCGTTGTAGTCGCCGATCCAGCGCAGGTTAAATGACTCGTTCGGCTTGAACAGCAACTGCCCACGGAAGCCGTCGCGCGAACCGCCGTTCAACTCATGGCCGTTGTATTCGTTCTTGATGTCGCCGTCGTTGCGGGTGCGGTACGCCGAAAACCGCCCGGCGAGCTCATCGTTCAACGGGCCGGAAATGGTGCCCTTGGTCTGGAAGTAACCGTCCTCGCCCACCGAGGTTTCGATGCTGTGCTCAGGCGTGAACGTCGGCGCGCGGGTACTGATATTGATCACCCCCGCCGTGGTGTTTTTGCCGAACAGCGTGCCTTGCGGACCGCGCAGCACTTCGAGCTGCTCGATGTCCATCAAATCGAACACCGCCATGCCCGGCCGCCCGAGGTAAACGTTGTCGATGTAGAGGCCGACGCTGCCTTCCAGGCCGTCGCTCGCCGGGTTGTTGCCCAGGCCACGGATCGACACGCTGGATTGCCGCGCATGCATGTAGGCAACGTTGACGCTGGGCACCAGTTGTTGCAGGTCCTGGATGCGATAGACCCGCTGCGTCTCCAGGGTCTGGCCGCTGACCACGCTCATCGGCGTCGGTACGTCCTGCGAACTTTCTTCGCGGCGGCGCGTGGTCACGGTCACGGTTTCCAGTTGCGAACTGTCGGCGGTGGCTTTGCCGGCCGGAGCCGGTACGGGGGAAGCGGCATCGGCCGCGTAGCCGTGGGTCCAACTGGCGCTCCCCGCCAGCAGCAGGGCCAGGGGCAGGCGTTTGAGCCGTCGGGGAGTGAGGGGAAACGCAAGGTTCAACGGACTCATAAAGCGGCTCCAGGTCAAAAAACACACAGCGACTTTTCAGCAGTGCATATTCTTAAAAGTTATTTATTTATGTTTTTACAAAGATTTACTGCATAAGAGATTGCCTTTATAAGGAGTCGACCTAATGCATATCCAATGCATTTCCCCGATATTTTTTATGTGAAAAATGCATATCGATTTGCGCCAACTCCGCCACTTCATCGCCCTCGCCGATCAGCGCAGCTTTGTCGCGGGCGCGTTGGCGGTGAACCTCTCGCAATCGGCGTTCAGCCGCAGCATTCAGGCGCTGGAACACAGCGTCGGCTGTCAGTTGGTGGATCGCGGGCGCAAGGACCTGGCGCCGACCAAACAAGGGCAGATGCTGCTGGAGCACGCGCGGCGCCTGGTCAGCGGCGCACAGCAAATGGCCAACGAGATCAGCCAGTTCAATGGCCTGGAGGCGGGCGAGTTGCGCTTCGGTTGCGGGCCGGCGCCAGCGGCGGGGTTGATCCCGCGTGCGATTGGCAGCTTCATCGGGCGCTACCCGAAAGCACGGGTGCAATTTCAGGTGGATGACTGGCAGAGCCTGAGCAAGCGGCTGCTGAGCGAAGAGTTCGAATTCTTCGTGGCCGACACCCGTCAGTTCGAGGCCGATCCGGATTACCTGACCCAGCGGCTGCGTCCGCGCAAATGGCATTTCTGCTGCCGCGCCGGGCACCCGCTGGCCGCTCGCGACAGCGTCAGCGCCGAGCAATTGATGAGTTATCCGATGGCGGTGAGCATTCGCCCGCCGAACCTGCGCAAGGTCATCGTCGATTTGAGCGGCCGGCCGGATTTCACGCCGAATGTGGAGTGCGAGAACAGTTACAGCCTGCTGAGTGTGGTGATGCAATCGGATGCGATCGGGATTGTCGGCGCGTATTCCGACGCACTGCACAACGCCAAGGGTGAACTGGTGTATTTGAAGATCGACGGGCTCGCGGATGACCTGGAGGAGCTGTACACCCGGTATGGGATTGTCAGTCGCGCGGGGTATCGGTTATCGCCGCTGGCCGAGGCGATGATTGCGCAGATCAAGGCGATTGATGAGTTGGATGAGGAAGTGTGTTCGCTGGATTATCTGGCTGTTTGATTGGCTGCTTTCGTCGGTTAATCAAATCCAGGCCCTCGAGCCATCGGCGGATTGACCAGTAGATTGCAGCTATGCCGACAGACACTCGAAGGCACCAACACAAACGGTTACTGCTTCAGCAAACCGGCACCGAACGGCCCAATTCGAGTTGGCAATGCTCTCGGGGTGCACCGCATAAATCGTGGCAAGGCCTTTAGGTTTCCTCATCGCTTAACGGACCTTGCGCCATCAATAGATCCCATACTCAATGCGCGTCAGCAGGTCCGTCACCAACTCATGCCCCACCGAATTAGAAATCAAGTCGATAGGCGTCTCACCTTCCAGGCCCCGCGCCGGTTTGACCATCCACTGCTCAGCAAGCTCACGCGAGCCGAGCAGCTGCGTGGCCTTCTCCAACACCTCGGCATAATTGAGTGCGCGCGTGCTCTGCTCCGCCGTCAACGCTTCATCCGGCGTTTTCAACCGCCGCGCCAGCATCCGATCAGACGTGCCCATGATTCTCGACAGCACGCCGCGTTGCTTGAACACCTCGCTGTTGTCGATCATGTCCAACACCGACTGCAGCGGAAAACCGTTTTTGACCGCCCTGTAAATCGCCATCCGGTCATCGCTCACGCTACCCGCGAGCAATATCGAAACCATCTGTGAATCCTGATGCACTTTAATCACTGTCGATTCCTGCTCCATGCGAAAAAATTGGCCCGAGGCTTCGTCATTTCGTTTGGCACGGCTGCCCCGAACGACTCCTTTGACAGCCTCGCCGGCGGTGTCTGCGTTCTTCTTCGCACTCATGGTGGCCTCCGATGCTCAGTCATCTGGCATTGAATGGCGGAAAGCCCAGCCATTATGCTTCGAGCCCCAGCGCCACCACCCAACATCGCCGCACCCAAAAACACCGACCTTGCGGCGAGGGAGCCTGTTCCAACGAGGTCGCGCGGCAGCGCCATAAAAGGCACCGCCACACATCCCAACGTCAGTTACTCATCCACCACCGCTGTTCGCTCTAACGCCGGCGGATCAGTCTGATCCAGCAATCTGTTAGCCGTGAGCTCCGCCACCATAATGCTGTTTGAAATACCCAGCAGTGCATAGCGCGCTTCACCCTCCAGGTGATCCACCAACTGATGGACCATCACATCGACCGACGCCAGCGTCTCCACCAAGTAAACCGTCAGGGTTTCGGACGAAGCTTGTGGGTCCACGGCAAACAGTGTGCTGGGGGTACGGGGTTTGGCTTTGAAGTCAGCGAATGAAGGGAAGTGATAATCGAGCGCGCGCTCGGCGGCATCGTTGAACTTCTTTGAATCGGGGCTTTGGTAGGGGGAAATGGGATCGGTGTCGGGTGGGTTGGGTGTGACCTTGAACATGGTAAATCCTCGTCTACTGGTGGAGCTGCCACGTTCGTTTCCAAGCGAAGGGGTGGCAACTGTACGCGGGTTGGAAAACCAGGGTAAACGAGCCCGGCAGACCTAAAAGGTCTCCCACGCACAGCCGCCATAACGGACGCACAGAGTGCGAAAAACTGCGTTATGAACAGGTGCATTTGTGTCGTTTACCTGTCGAGTTTCCAAGCCCGACCGCTGAACTTTCAGCGACACGGAAACAATAGAATCAAGGCCGACGACGCACAAGTCGGCGGATTCTGGCGTAGCTGTAGGCCACGGCGCAAGGTTTCGTAGCTTTCAGGACGTAACCTTGATCGGTTTTAAACACGCGGTATCCGCTGATGTTGAACTGCCTACGAAAACGTCCTACACGCTAAACGCATGCTGATAGCACGTTGTATTACTCACAGCGTCAGGCGAGCTCGCAATCCCATCGAGCGGAATGCTGGAACGGATTTCTCAGGAAGTAAGCGACACTATTGCGATCAAGCGAAAGGCAGCAATCAGCCAAAAGCTGACGATACTGTCATGCATTGATAGTCTATATACGCGCTGAGTCGAGTAGGCCTTTTCCTCATAAACTACTCAACACGCGACACCGTATGCATGACACAAGGATATCCCGATGACACTGGCTGACTTGCAACGGTTATCCGTATCTCAAAGCGAACTGGTTCTTCCCTACCCCCAAGCGATTACAGCTTTGCAACTTCTGGAGGTAACCGGCGCTATCCTGATGGGATGGGAGGGGTGGTTACGCTACCCAGACGGCAGGTTGGGACATTCCGACATGCACCAAGGCACCACTGACACTTCAGTGCTTCCTTCATCAGAAGCGTATAGCTGGGCCAAAGCTTCCATGAGCCTGTCGCAAAAGGAACACGAACTCCAGAACGAGACTACCGATATCAAGCTGCTTTTTTGCATCATTGTGAATGCTTGACATGCCCCGCTGAACGATTTAGCCAATCTTCGTCGACCGGTTGAATCCGGCCAGAAGCAGTCGTTCGGAAATAGGGGCTGTTCTCTTGTTTCTCCATCCCTGTACGCGCTAGCCTCAATGTGTTTTAACCGCCACGAGCAGGAAGAGTCAGTCACCCTATGAATTTGGATCGTGCAAAGCAGCTGATTCATGGAGAGCAAGATCATGACTTCCCTATTGAAAGTCTCATCCATGTTCTTGAAGCAGCCATTGAACTGATTTCTCTTCCGGACAATGACTTCTGCTGGTCACGTTGGGAGGACGAAGAGCAGGCAAAGAGAGAATTGCTAGGTTTGGTCAGCACGCTGAAATCTGGCGTGCTACCCGAAAGGATGAAAGTTGCTGTTCTTTTTGCTCCAACCGGTCCACTGCAAGAAGTCAGCCTCAGCAGTGGTTGGGCGGGCACCTTCCTTAAAGTGGCTGAGAAATACGATGAAGTTGAAGCATTGCTGTGGTGAGCGGGCCAACAACGCACTGAATCTCGTCCACTAACCCATTTACGCGTTTTGTAGCTGAGCCTTCGTGTAGGGCCGCTTTGGGTCGTTTTCAGCCCTAAAAGATGTTCTCACGCGCCTACCGACGCAGCGGGCGAGTGAAATCACTGAATTGCTGCCGCATAAGTGGGTGAAAGGCCAGGACTAATCCTCAAGCCGTTTTTCCATAACGATGGTGCGCTCAATCCCATAAAACTCATCGCGGATTTTCTGATAACCCAGCGCAGCGTAAAACTTCTCCGCTGTAATCGACGACGGCACCCGCAAAGCTCTAACACCACCGCTGGCAGCAATAGCATGTATGACATTCATCAACTGCCGACCGATACCGCCACCTTGGTACGAAGGATCAACGAAAACGCTTCTAACAACATCACCGTCGAGACTTGCAGTGCCGGTAATATTTTCGCCTAGCAAGGCTACGAAAATCTTGCGCTTATCGAGCAGTGCGCTGACGGCTTCAGGAGCAAAGCTCCGTTCCACCTGAGCGATAACGTCAGGTGAGTAATCCTGTGAATTTGACTCACGCAGAGCAGCGATCACTACACGGCTAATCGCTGCTGTATCTCCGCCTGTTGCGGGGCGAACATGACATTCCATGTTGGGAACCTCAATCTTTAGTGATCACAGCCTAGCTCATCGCAACGCGCCTTAACCGGACGCTTGCTTTCAGTCGGCCTCCATAGGCAGAAAACGGCCGATTCTGTTGAAAAAGGCGGCCATGGTTTCCACGGCAGAAAAGTACGCGCTTGAGATTGAAATCTTTACTTTGAGTAGAGGATTCCGGACTCAGATTTCGCGTAGCTGCGCGCAAAAAAGGCATTTTCAGCAGTCAATACGTGGGCAGTCTGGAAGGACCGACTTTTTCAACACAATCATCCAAAAGCGGTCACTCACTACCGGCAAAATCGGGGCGATCCATGTAGGTTGAGTGCCCCACAGATACAAACTAACTCTGTATGTGGACGCTACTGTAAACCTTAGGCGGAACCCTTTCAGTCGTCGGTTTACGGTGCTGACCGATCTCCCGCTGGATGGCAGTGGTGGTGGCGAGTCACTTGACCGGCTACGCCAAGCCCATGAGCAAAAAAAAACCAGCCAGGGGAACGCTGAGCAGCTGCTTCTAGCCGAATGTTGATCTGCCCAAGCAACGATGCAACCCCTGCATCAACCCCATTCCCCAAATGCACTTGCCCCAACCCGCCCAACCAGCGAAAACCCTCGCCTGTCTTTTGATCGGTGAACCCCATGCCCAACACCCCGAACCCCGTGCGCAATGTGCTGTACATCATGTGCGATCAACTGCGCCGCGATTACTTGTCGTGCTACGGCCACCCGCATCTGCACACGCCGAATATCGATCGTCTGGCCGCTGCCGGTGTGCGTTTCAGCCGCGCCTATACCCAAGGCACCATCTGCGGGCCGTCGCGGATGTCGGCCTACACCGGACGTTATGTCAGCAGCCATCAAGTCGCGTGGAACGCCGTGCCGTTGCCGCTGGAGGAGCTGACCCTCGGCGATTACCTGCGGCCGCACGGCATTCGCACGGCGCTGGTCGGCAAGACCCACGCCACGCCGAACGAGCCGGCCTTGCAACGCTTGGCCATCGACCCGAAACACGCCGAGATGCTGAACGAAGTCGGCTTCGAACCGTACTTTCGCCACGACGGCATCTTTCCCGACGACCCGCTGTTCGACGAAAAACGTGAATCAGCGCCTTACACCCATTACCTGCGCGACCTCGGTTTTGCAGGCCGCAACCCGTGGCACGAGTGGGCCAACGCCGGCGCAGGTGCTCAGGGCGAAATCCTCAGTGGCTGGCAAATGCGCAACGCCCATGTGCCGGCGCGCATCCCAGAGCAGCACTCCGAAACCGTCTACACCACCGACCGTGCCATCGACTTCATTGGCGAACAAGGCGAGCATCCGTGGTGCCTGCATCTGTCGTACATCAAACCGCACTGGCCTTACATCGCGCCTGCGCCCTATAACGCGCTGTACGGCGCCGCACACGTCGTCGACCCGATCCGTGCAGCGCTCGGCGAAGAGAGCGATCACCCGGTGTACACCGCGTTTCGTCAGCATGAAGAGAGCCTGAATTTCTCCCGTGAAGAGGTGCGGCTAAACGTAATCCCGACCTACATGGGACTGATCAAACAGGTCGACGATCAGCTCGGGCGGCTGTTTGATTTTCTGCAGAGCAACGGTCGCTGGGACGACACGCTGATCGTGTTTACCAGCGATCACGGCGACTTCCTCGGCGACCATTACCTGGGCGAAAAAGAGTTTCTGCTGGAGCCGGCGGTCGGCGTGCCGTTGATCGTGCGCGACCCGCGTCGGGCGGCGGATGCCACGCGGGGTTCGGTGGATGCGCGGCTGGTGGAAACCATCGATGCGTTGCCGACATTTCTGCAAGCACTTGGGTTGCCGAGTGCCGAGCATCGGCTGGAGGGACGCTCGCTGATTCCGTTGCTGCACGGTGTGAACACTGAGTGGCGCCGCTACGCCATCAGCGAATACGACTACGCCTTCCAGGCCCCGGCGCGGGAGCGGCTGGCGCAACCGATCGACCGTTGCCGCATGACCATGGTCCGCAGCGAACGCTGGAAATACCTGGCGTATGACGGCTTTCGACCGCAGCTGTTTGATCTGCTGAATGATCCGCAGGAGTTACACGATCTGGGCGCTGACCCGGCGTATGCGGCCGTGCGCGAAGAGCATGCGGGGTATTTGTTCGAGTGGGTGCGTGGGTTGAAACGCAGGACGACGATCAGTCATCAGGAGATTGATGTGCGGGGGCAGAGATTTCGGTACGGTGAGCCGCAGACTGAGAAAATGGTACAGATCGGCGTTTGGTGAAAAGCATCGTCGGAACGCCGCGCCCGGGGCAAGGCCGCTCCCACAGTGTTTGGTGTCTGTTCACATCCATTGTGTTCAACATCACTTCACTGTGGGAGCGGCCTTGCCCGCGATAGCGTCCGATCAGACGCCGCTGACTTCAGCTCCCTTAATGGTCTGGCTCCGCTGCCCCGCCACCCCGATTGGCACTTCACCTTTAAGTGTCACCCGCCGCACGATCCGGTCCTGAGTGCCGTAGTCATCCACCGCGTAATGCTGGGTCGAACGGTTGTCCCAGATCGCCACATCACCAGCCTGCCAGCGCCAGCGCACGGTGTTTTCCTGACGCACCACATGGCTTTGCAGCAGCCCGAACAGGTGCGCCGAATCCGCCTGCGAATAACCTTTGATGCGCTTGACGAAATGCCCCAGCAACAGGCTTTTCTCGCCACTGATCGGGTGCACACGGACCACCGGATGCTCGGTCTCGTAAACCGTCGAGGTGAAGATCTTGCGGTAACGCTCAAGCTTCTCCGCCGAGACGTCAGGCTTGGCGCCGGCGTAGTCATATTCGTTGCTGTGCACGGCCACCAGTTTGTCCGCCAGTTCACGCAGCTCGGGGGCGAGTTCGTTGTAAGCGGTCGCGGTGTTGGCCCACAGCGTGTCGCCGCCGAATGCCGGCGCCACGACGGAGCGCAGGATCGAAGCTTTCGGATACGCCTCCACGAAGGTCACGTCGGTGTGCCACGAGTTGGCGCGCTGGCCTTCGGCACCGTCCAGCTCCAGCAGATAACGCGTGCCTTCACGCACCGGTACAGTCGGGTGCGCCACCGGCTCGCCGAGCAGATGAGCGAACGCTTCCTGGCGCTGATCGTCGAGATGCGTCTGCTCGCGGAAGAAGATCACTTTGTACTGCACCAGCGCCTGCTGGATGGCTTCAACGGTGCTGGCGTCCAGTTCACCGGAAAGGTGCACGCCACGGATCTCGGCGCCGATCCGACCGGCCACTGGATGGATTTCAAGTGCGTGAACAGCGGGTTTTACAGCTAAAGCGGCATTGCTCATGGGTAGACCCTCTATCGGACTGCTGACGGTTGAGCGACAGCGAAACAACGCTCTATCTATATTCAATTTAGGTCTAATAGATATTCACATGCTTCGTTGACGGAATAAGAGCTTGCATTTAAAACCTCTAGCAACCCTCGTCGCAAATGCCTTCGAGCTATTTTTAGGATGCCGGAAAAGCATATGGATCTTCGTCAGCTGCGTTACTTCATCGCCCTCAACGAACACCGCAGTTTTGTCCGCGCGGCCGACGCCATGGGCATCACGCAACCGGCGTTCAGCCGCAGTATCCAAGGGCTGGAGCAGGAGTTCGGGTGTGTGCTGGTGGACCGTGGCAACAAGGATTTACGCCCCACGCCCGAAGGCCAGGTGGTGCTGCAACACGCCTTGTCGCTGGTGCAGGGCGCGGCGTTGCTCAGTGCGGAAGTGACGCAGATGACCAAGCTCGACGCCGGGGAACTGCGCTTTGGTTGCGGCCCGGCGCCAGCGGTGAAACTGGTGCCGGACGCGGTGGCGCAATTCATCAACGCCCACCCGAAAGTGCGCACCTGTTTCGAGGTGGATAACTGGGAAAAACTCAGCCGCGCGCTGAGCCGCGAGGAGATCGAATTCTTCATCGCCGACATCCGCCACTTTGAATCCGACCCCAACTTCCAGACCCAGGCCTTGACCCCCAAGCGCGGGGTGTTTTTCTGCCGGCCGGGCCATCCGTTATTGGCCAAGGAAAGCCTGTCGACCAATGACATGTTCGATTACCCGCTGGCGACCACGCTGATCCCGCCAGGCATTCGCAAACTGCTGGCGAATCTCAGTGGCCGTACCGATTTTTCGCCGACCATCGAGACCGAGCATTATCCGGCGCTGGTGAAGATTGTGTTGCAGTCGAATGCCATCGGCATCGGCACGGAGGAGGCGTTTCTGGAAGACAGTGTGCAAGGTTCACTGGTGCTGCTGCACTGGCGAAATCTGCCGCAGAACATTGAGAGCATGAACGCGCGGTGCGGGATTGTGAGTCGTACCGGGTTTCGGTTGTCGCCGGCGGCGCGGGCGATGATTGAAACGCTGGTGGCGGTGGATAAGCAGCAAATCTCTGTCGCGGTTTAGGGCCTCTTCGCGAGCAAGCCCGCTCCCACAGGGTTATGTGTTTACACATCCACTGTGGGAGCGGGCTTGCTCGCGAAAGCGTCCATGCTGGCGCTAAAGATTCAGAGCTTTGCCGCAGCCAGTTCAGGCGCCACCCACTCCGATACCTTGAACGGCTTGCGAATCAGCCGCTGCTGCGACGCCAAATCCACCGCGTCCTGCAATTTGCCAAGGAACACCGGGTCCAGCGTCGACGGGAACACCTCGCTCAACTTCTGGTCCTGCAAGTCCTGGGAGAGAATCACCGGCGGGTAACTTGCCAGCCCTGACACCAATTGAATGTAGGCCTCTTTGTTGCTGTCCTGAGTCAGCCAGTCCACCGCTTGCTGCTGCGCTTTCAGAAACTTGGCCACTACCTCGGGATTCTCGTCGACAAACTTGCCGGAGCCCACCAACACGCTCTGTATGCTGCCGGCGCCGCCCAGGTCCTTGGTGTTCAGCGGCAACTCGGCCAAGCCCTTGGCCTGCAACGCCGTCAGCCCGGAACTGCCCCACGACGCGTCGATCTGCTTGGCCGCGAGCGCGGCAACCGCACCGCTGAAGTCCAGATTGATCACCTTCAGGTCTTTCTCGCTCAGCCCCTGGCTGGCCAACGCAGCATCAAAGGACAGTTGCGTCGCGGTGCCCTTGAAGATCGCCACGCGTTTGCCTTTCAGGTCCTGCAGCGTCTTGATTCCGGAACCCGGCAACACGCCGAGGTATTGCTTCACACCGCGCGCCGAGGCGCTTAGCAGCCGCGTATCCAGGCCATTCGACTTGCCAATGATCGCCGCCAAGTCACCGAGGTAGGCCAAATCCACCTGACCGTTGGCGAACGCTTCGTTGATCACCGGGCCTGCGCCCTTGAAGAAACTCCACTGAATCTTGATGCCTTGATCGGCGAAGGCTTTTTCGTAGATCTGCTGTTCGCGCAACACATCCACCACGCCCCCGCCGCTGTGCTGCGTGCCGGCGCTGAGGTCGGGCACGGCGATGCGGATTTCCTTGAGTTCGGCAGCGTTGACGGTGAACGCCAGCATGCTTGCCAGAGCCGGTGCGGCGAACAGACTGATGACACGTTTGAAAGGGCGGTTCATAGATGCGGCTCCTGAGGACAACGGGCGTAGTGGAGCTGAAAGTAGGCTGAATCAGGACCAGCACTTAAATAATATAAATTCACATTTTTAGATCTTTTTGACCTAAACCACCAAATACGGGCGCTGTGGATCGCCATGCTTAAAAAGCATCAAAAATATTCATCGAATGCATTGGATGCGTATCGGCTGTAAGCCTTAAATGGCTTGGCTTATCTCCTAATAGAATTGACATGCATATTTATAGATCTTTTTTGCATATCACTTAAACCCTGTAGGAGCCCCACGACAGGCCAGCCTGTATTGCAACCCGACAACGGAGGTCATCCATGGCCCGTATTTCCCTTCTCAGCCTGCCGCTGGCCGCGCCGTCGCTCAATGGCAAACGCCGTTGGCCGCGTCTCGGCCAGCGGTTATTGCCTTGGTTGTTGCCGTTCGGTTTGTTCGCGTTGTGGTGGCTGGCCAGCCGCAATCACTGGATGAGCGAGCAGATCCTGCCAGCGCCGTCGCTGGTCTGGAGCAGCGCAGTGGAATTGGCCCAGGGCGAGTTGTGGAGTCAGTTGTGGATCAGCTTGCAACGCCTGTTCTGGGGCTTGCTCGCCGGGATCAGCGCCGGGGCCGTGTTGGGCGCGGCGCTGGGTTTCAGCCGTCGACTGGAGCGCCTGGTGTTCCCGACCTTCGCCGGGCTGGCGCAAGTACCGACGCTGGCGTGGATTCCGCTGTTCATGGTGTTTTTCGGCATCGGCGAAGTATTGAAACTGGTGGTGCTGATCAAGGCCATCGTCGTGCCGGTGACCTTGCACACGCTGGTCGGCGTGCGTGATGCGCAACCCCGACTGCGCGAAACCGCGGCGGTGCTGCGCTTGCCGCCACGGCTGCTGATCCGGCGCCTGGTGCTGCCCGCAGCGTTGCCCGCCTTCATGGCCGGTGTGCGGCTCGCACTGGCCGCTGGCTGGACATCGTTGCTGGCGGTGGAACTGCTCGCCTCCAGCGAAGGCATCGGCTACCTGATGGTCTGGGCGCGACAGCTGTTCATGCTCGACATCGTCTTTGTCTGCATCGTGGTCATCGGCGTGATCGGCGTGGTGATGGATCGCGGCATCGGGCTGCTCGACAAAAAACTGGTGCACTGGCCGCATCCGGCGACCGCGGAAATCCGCCGCGGCCCGCGCTACGAAGGCTGGCAACGGGTGCAACCGTGGCTGCTGCCGCTGGCGCTGCTTGCGTTGTGGCAAGTGACGACGGATCAGCAATGGGTCGACGCGAATATTCTGGTCAGCCCGTTGGCGGTCCTCGACACCGCCTGGAACGGCTTGCTCGACGGCACGTTGATCGCCGGCATGGCGCTGAGCCTGGGTCGCACCCTCGGCGGCTTGCTGCTCGGCGGTGGCCTCGGGTTTGCGCTGGGATTGCTGCTGGGCCTGTCGCGCACCAGCGAACGGGTGCTGGGCCCGACCCTCGCCGCCCTTCGCCAGATCGCGATTTTCGCCTGGGTGCCGCTGCTCACCGCCTGGTTCGGCCTGGGGGAATTGGCCAAGTGGGTGTTCGTCGCCCTCGCCGCATTTTTTCCGCTGTTCATCGCCACTCAACGCAGCGTCGCCAACCTCTCGCCACAACTCAACGAGGCCGCGCAGGTGTTACGCCTGAGCCTCGGCCAGCGGCTGCGCCGCCTGGTATTGCCGGGCGCGGCACCGGGAATTTTCGCCGGTCTGCGCCTGAGCCTGATCTACGCCTGGCTCGGCACCATCGGCGCCGAATATTTCATGCCGTCCAACGGCGGCATCGGCAGCCAGATGATCGGCGCCCAACAACTGCTGCGCATGGACCTGATCATGGCCGGCATGTTGCTGGTCGGCCTGACCGGCGCCCTGCTCAACCTCATTGGCCAACGCCTCGAAATCCGCGCCACCCGCTGGAGACACGCATGAACGCACCGATTGTCAGCTTCAATCACGTGGGCAAATCCTTCGACGTCGATGGCTTCGAGCTGGAGGCGATTCACGAATTCAACCTGGACATTGCCGAGGGCGAATTTGTCGCCATCGTCGGTTCGAGCGGCTGCGGCAAGTCAACCTTGCTGCGGCTGCTGATCGGCCTTGACACGCAGTTTCGCGGGCAGATCACCGTGGACGGTAAAGCCGTCACCGGCATTGGCGGCGAGCGCGGCATTGTGTTCCAGGAACACCGCTTGTTCCCGTGGCTGACGGTGGCCGACAACATCGGCCTGGGCCTGGTCAACGAACCGTTGAGCAGCGCGCAAAAGGCACAACGGGTCAGTGATTTCATCGAACTGGTGGGCCTGACCGATTTCACCCGCGCCTATCCGCATCAGCTCTCCGGCGGCATGGCGCAACGGGTGGCCATCGCTCGCGGGCTGGTGGCGAGCCCGCGTATCCTGCTGCTGGACGAACCGTTCGGCGCCCTCGATGCGCTGACCCGCCAGCAGATGCAGGACGAGCTGCTGGCGATTCGCGCGCGGGCAAAAATCACCACGATTCTGGTAACCCACGATGTCGAGGAAGCCATTTTTCTCGCTGACCGCGTGGTGGTGATGGAGCCGCGCCCCGGACGGATCAAGCAAGTGGTCGACATCGCCCTGCCCCATCCGCGCCAGCGCAGCAGCTTCGACTTCCATCAACTGCGCGAAGAACTGCTGCACGAACTCACCAGCGACGGCCACTACCAGCCGCCCGTACAGGTGCAGGTCCGTGATTTGCCGCTGTCTTTCATTGCCTGCTGAACAGGAGATTTTCGATGCCGCAACGTCCCAACTTTCTGGTGATCCTGGCCGATGACCTGGGCTTTTCCGACCTCGGTGCATTCGGCGGTGAAATCGCCACGCCGAATCTGGATGCACTGGCGAACAACGGCCTGCGCCTCACCGATTTCCACACCGCGCCCACCTGCTCGCCGACCCGCTCGATGTTGCTCACCGGCACCGACCACCACATCGCGGGCATCGGCACCATGGCCGAAGCGCTGACACCGGACCTGATCGGCAAACCCGGCTACGAAGGCTACTTGAACGACCGCGTGGTGGCGCTGCCCGAGCTGTTGCGCGAGGCCGGTTACCAGACGTTGATGAGCGGCAAATGGCACTTGGGCCTGACGGCTGAACTGGCGCCGCACGCCCGGGGGTTCGAGCGTTCTTTTTCACTGCTGCCCGGCGCCGCCAACCATTACGGTTTCGAGCCGACCTACGACGAACAGACGCCCGGCCTGCTGAAATCGACGCCGGCGCTGTACATCGAGGACGACCGATTCATCGACGAGTTACCCAAGGATTTCTATTCCTCGGATGCCTTCGGCGACAAGTTGCTGCAATACCTCAAGGAACGCGACCAGACCCGGCCGTTCTTCGCCTACCTGCCGTTTTCGGCACCGCACTGGCCGTTGCAGGCGCCGGCTGATGTCGTCGAGAAGTATCGCGGTCGCTACGACGCCGGCCCTGAGGTGCTCAGGCTGGAGCGTCTGGAAAAACTGAAATCCCTGGGGCTGATCGAGGCCGATGTCGAGCCGCATCCACTGATCCAGCTGACCGCCCAATGGGCAGCCCTGAGCGACGAACAACGGCAGATTTCCGCGCGCGCCATGGAGGTGTACGCGGCGATGGTCGAGCGCATGGACTGGAACATCGGACGTGTCGTCGATTACCTGCGCCAACAAGGGCAACTGGACAATACCTTCATCCTGTTCATGTCCGATAACGGCGCCGAGGGCGCATTGCTGGAGGCGTTTCCCAAGTTCGGCCCGGAGCTGATGACCTACCTGAACGAGCATTACGACAACAGCCTCGACAACATCGGCCGCGCCAATTCCTACGTCTGGTACGGGCCAAACTGGGCGCAGACCGCGACCGCGCCGTCGCGCCTGTTCAAGGCGTTTACCACCGAAGGAGGAATTCGCGTGCCGGCGCTGATGCATTACCCGCAACTGTCGCTCAAAGGGCAGATCAGCCACGGGTTTGGCACGGTGATGGACATCGCGCCGACCATTCTTGATCTGGCCGGTGTGAGGCATCCGGGCAAGCAATGGCGCGGCAAGCAAGTGGCTGAGATTCGCGGCAAATCCTGGCTGGGGTTTCTGTCCGGCGAGACGGCGCAGGTGCATGACGAGCACACGGTGACCGGGTGGGAATTGTTCGGACGACGGGCGATTCGGCAGGGGCAGTGGAAGGCGGTTTATATCCCGGGACCGGTTGGGCCGGCGACCTGGCAGTTGTATGACCTGGGGAACGATCCGGGGGAGATTCATGATCTGGCTTTGAGTCAGCCGGAAAAGCTCAGCGGGTTGATTGAGCATTGGCAAAAATATGTCGATGAGACCGGAGTGATCTTGAGTGAGTCGCCGTTTCAGCCGGATTGATGGTGTCTGATCCGGCCCCTTCGCGGGCAAGCCCGCTCCCACAGTGATTTGTGTTCAATGCAAACTCAGCATTCACTTTGAAACCTGTGGGAGCGGGCTTGCCCGCGAAGGGGCCGTCAAATACAGCCAATCAAATACTGGCTGCACGCCCGTTTGCCACAGCCACTTCTTCCTTGCGCACAAACCGGTTCGCCCGGCCGAACGTCCCGAAATCATTGAACCTCACGCCCATCTCGCGCATCACCTTATGCGCCACCGGCACGGTCATCTGGCGGATGTAAAACGGTTCTTTCACCACAAAATGGTGAATCCCGTGGCTGCTGCCGAAGTTGAAGCAGAACGCCTGCAACGGCCACATCCACCAAGGGTTCAGCACCTGGGTTTGCTGGATCACATTGCCGGCTTCGATGTCGCCGTAGTAATGCATGTTCGAGCTGACAAAGTGCAGGCAGAACGTGCGCAACACGTTCGGGCCGATGATCACCACCGCCGCAATGTCGATCACCTGCATCACCGACAGCGTCGTCGCCGACCATTCCACCGACGTGCCCATCAAGTAGGCAACGCCATTGGCCGCATGGAAACCGAGGAACATATACCACGCGCCCCAATGCACCAGCGCCAGCGGCGCGTAGACCTTCAGCGTGCGCTTGATGATGCTGAACTTGTGCGCCCAGGTTTTGGCCCGCAGCATGCGAATGAACGCCGACATCACGTTGTCGCCGACCATCAGCAACCGCGCAAAACCCCACGGCTCGCCGTTGGTGATCGCGCGTTCTTCCATGTCGGTTTCAGTGCCGGACACCTTGTGGTGATTGAGGTGCAGATGCCGACGGATCCACGGATTGATCGTGCTCGGCCGAGCCAGCCACACCAGGCCCATCATCAGGTTGTGCGGCACGCGTTGTTTGCGGAAATACATGCTGTGGATCAGGTCGTGTTCCAGTTCGTGGGTCAGCGAGGCGAAAAACGCGTTGAGCAGCAGGCACGCCCACCACGCCATGTGCCCGGTGATGTAGAGCGCCGCCGAGCCGATCATGCCGGCCAGGGCGAAGGCCAGAATGGCCACGCCCAAGGCGTCCTGATGGTTGAGAATCGGGTAGCGCTTACGCAGTTCGACCCCTTTGGCCAGCACCACTTCGCGAATATGTGCTGATCGCTGGGCTGCATTCAGTCGCTGGGGACTTGCAGAAGTACGGTCCATGCTTCCATCCTCTGGTTATTGATGTTCGCATCCTGCCCTGTGAAACCGCGCAAGGCGGTAGCCGTGAACGCCAACCTGTTGACCGGAAGCGCCAATCAGCATGACTGAACCGACCTCCCTCGCCAGCTGGACCCGTGCCCTGCGCAAGCAACTCGACGCGCTGGGCCTCGACAGCACCGCCCTGTGTCACCAGGCGGGGCTCGACCCTCAATTGATGGACGACCCGAACGCCCGTTACCCGTTGTCCGGCACCACGCGCCTGTGGGAAATCGCGGTGCAAGTCAGCGGCGACCCGGCGATTGGCTTGCGCGTGTCGCGGTTTGTCAGCCCGACCACGTTTCACGCGCTTGGTTATGCGCTGGTGGCCAGCGGCAGCCTGCGCGAAGTGTTCGAGCGCATCGTGCGCTATCACCAAGTGGTCAGCGATGCCCTGGAGCTGGAATTGACCCGCGCCGAGGATCGCTACCGGTTTCGCCTGAAAATTCCTGCCGGCAACCCGGCGCCCGCGTTCGAAGCCATCGACGCCTTCACCGCGATTTACGTGCGCACCTGCCGCAATCGTCTGGGTCGCGACTACGCACCGTTGGCGGTTTACTTGCGGCGTCCGGAACCCGCCGACCCGCATCAGTGGCACAAAGTCTTCCGCTCACCGGTGTATTTTTCCGCTGACGAAGATCGACTGGAGTTTTCCCTGGTGGACTTCGATAGTCACCTGGACGACGCCAACCCGGAACTGGCCGAACACAATGAGACCGTGCTCAAGCGCACCCTGGCGCAACTCAAGCCGCTGACCTGGGAACGCAAGGTGCGCGACGCCATCGAGGAGCAATTGCCCGAAGGCGAGCCCAGCGCCGAGCACATCGCCAAGGCCTTGCACCTGAGCTTGCGCAGCCTGCAACGGCACCTGGCGGACGAAGGTTACCGGTTCGACACGCTGCTCAATGAAAGCCGCGAAAACCTGGCACTGCTGCACCTGCGTGACCCGCAATGCTCGTTGAGTGAAATCAGTTATTTGCTGGGGTTTGCCGACACCAGCAGTTTCAGCCGCGCGTTCAAGCGCTGGACGGGGGTGACACCGGGGCAGTTTCGGGATGGGTTGCGGTGATTGATCCGGAAGGCGGGTTGTCTGGGCCGGCCTCTTCGTCGGAGCGCCGCCCGGACCAAGCCCGCCCCCACAGCGGATCTCGGCTGTTCACTAACTGTGTGCCCGCTGCAGATCAAATGGGCGAGCGAGCTTGCTCGCGATGGCAATTTTCAAGACCAAGCAGAATCGCTTACCGCCCCCGATCCCGTCGCAACAACTTGCGCACCCGCGCCACCAGCTCGCTCACGGCAAACGGTTTGAGCAGATAATCGTCCTCATGCAACTCCAGACCCCGCAGCCGATCCTCGATGCCGTCCTCGGTGGTGAGGAACAGCACCGGCGTCTCGCCCAGCTTGCGGATCTGCTGCTGCAACTGCCAGCCGTTGAGCCCCGGCAGCATCACGTCGAGGATGATCAGTGCGTATTCGCCGGTCTCGATATAGCGCCGGCCGTCCATGCCGTTGAGTGCCACATCGACCGAATAGCTCGCCTCATTCAGGCCGCTGGCCAGGAGTTTGGCGGTCTCCGGTTCGTCTTCTACTAACAGCACACGCATGGCACACCTCGATTGGTCAGCCTCACAGGCTAGGCCTCTTTAAGTGAGTTGCCCATGACAAACTTGGATTTCCCGCCGGACGATCAGTGAGTGCAATGCTGGTGAAGGCCGACGCTGTGGTTAATAAAACTGCAGCCGCGCGCAACGCACGCGGCTTGATGGCGTTATTCAACAAGTCGCGCTGTCACTTGCTCACCGTGAAATCGAATATATCCCCCCAATCAGACGTTTCACGGTCGTGCCGTTGCAGTGCAAACGCAGAATAGGCACGGACCTCCAGACTCGCCGATACCGACCACTTGCCGTCTTTAACCAACGCGGAGGCGATCGGGTCACCGTCGGTGGGTACGGCGTAGACATAGACCACCCAGCCCTCCTCACCGACTCCCGAGAACTGCACGGGGTTTTCGACATTGCTGCCTGGCGACGGTGATGTCACCACAGGCGCAGCAACGGCATTCGTCGACGGCTTACCAAGCGCCTCAGCACCTTTGTAGTTGCTCATATCGTTCATCGGTCATCTCCTTGTTGTCGTGATCGACAAACTTCTTCTACACCGCCGACACGCACCTCGCTACTGTCATATCTGACAGGTAGCCCGCAATTTCTCCAGGTCGAGAATCTCGATTTCGCCATAGCTCAGACCGAGAATTCCCTGCCCCTCAAGCTCCTTGAGAATCTGATTGGTGGTCTGGCGCGACAGCGACAACATCGCAGCGAGTTGCTCCTGTGGCAGTTGCAGCGCGCGGCGCGGCGGATCGGTTTCGCCATAGCCTTGGGCGATCATCAGCAGGCGATGAGCCAGGCGTGCCGGGGCGGGCATCAGGCTCAGCTGTTCGAGGCTGATGAAGGTCAGGCGCAACTTGTGGCTCATCAGCAGCGCGAGTTGGCGCCAGTACACCGGTTGTTCGTCGAGCAACTTCAGCAGCGCAACCTGCGGAATGTGCAGCAGCACGCACTGGCCCACGGCGAACGCATCGTGGGTGCGCGGCTGGCCGTCGAACAGGCAGATTTCGCCAAACCAGTGCGGTGGCTCCACCAGGCTCAACACGGCTTCCTTGCCCTGCTCGCTGACCGCGCCGATGCGCACCGAGCCTTCGAGCACCGCGTACAACCCGCAGGGCGGACCACCGCGCTTGAACAGCAACTGCCCCGCCGACAAGCGCCGAATGCGGGCGGCAGCCAGCAGACTATCCTGTAAGGGCACAGGTAGATGACTGAACCATTGCCCCGTCATCAGGCGTGAACGCCAGGCCTGCATATCCATGGAAACTCCTAAAGATTGTCGCCTGCCCGACAGAGCGAAAAGTGAACCCGGGGCATGATCAGTCACCCTACAGGAGGAATAACAATGAAAAGCCTCGTTGACCATCTCAGTCAATACGCCACCTACCACCGTGATCCGCGCAACATCGCCAGCCATTTCATCGGCATTCCGCTGATTGTGGTGGCGGTGGCGGTGTTGTTGTCGCGGCCTGAATGGCCGGTGGCCGGGGTCTGGGTTTCGCCTGCGGTGCTTTTAGCCTTGGCGTCGGCGTGGTTTTACCTGCGCCTCGAAGTGCGGCTGGGAGTTTTGATGACCGTGTTGCTGGGGCTTTGCGTATGGCTCGGCCATGTGCTCGCGCAGCAAAGCACACTGGTGTGGCTGGTCAGCGGTCTCGGGATGTTCGTGGTGGGCTGGGTGATTCAGTTTGTCGGCCATCACTATGAAGGGCGCAAACCGGCGTTTGTGGATGATGTGACGGGGCTGATTGTCGGGCCGTTGTTTGTGGTGGCGGAACTGGCGTTTTTGCTGGGGCTGCGTCATGACCTGAAAGCGCAGATCGAGGCGCGGGCGGGGGGTGTTCGAGTCAATCCGAAGCGTGCTGCTGCGTAGATCGCTTTCGCGAGTAAACCCGCTCCCACAGGGGATTTGTGTGTGAACACGCAAATCACTGTGGGAGCGAGCTTGGTCCGGGCGGCTTTCCGACGAAGCTTTTGCTTTAGATGTTGGCGAGTTTCTGCCAGACCTTGGGTTTGAAGAACAACGTCTCGCCCTTCGCCAGCCCGGTCAGGCTGTCGTGGTCCTTGACCACTTCAGCTTCGATCAACTCGCTCTGACCTTCCACCTTCAATGTCACCCGCGTCGTGGCGCCCAGTGGCCGGATATCGCGCACTTCAGCCGCGTGGTGATCTTCCAGTTCATGCCGCGACAGCGACACCTCGTGCGGACGGAACAGCACGTGGTTGTCCTCGCCCAAGTGCAGGCGGTTGGAATCACCAAGGAAGTGATAGACGAAATCGCTGGCCGGGTTTTCATACACATCGCCCGGTGAGCCGATCTGCTCGATCACCCCCTTGTTCATCACCACGATCCGGTCGGCGACTTCCATCGCTTCTTCCTGGTCGTGGGTCACGAACACGGAAGTCAGGTTGATGTCTTCGTGCAGCCGCGCCAGCCAGCGACGCAGTTCTTTACGGACCTTGGCGTCGAGGGCGCCGAACGGTTCGTCGAGCAGCAAGACTTTGGGTTCCACCGCCAAGGCGCGGGCCAATGCAATGCGCTGGCGCTGACCGCCGGAGAGTTGCTCCGGGTAGCGATCCGACAGCCAATCCAGTTGCACCATGTTCAGCAATTCGTGGACTTTGACCGCGATCTGGCTTTCGCTCGGGCGCTGGTTTTTCGGTTTCATGCGCAAACCGAACGCGACGTTGTCGAACACCGTCATGTGGCGAAACAACGCGTAGTGCTGGAACACGAAACCGACGTTGCGATCACGCACGTCATGGCCGGAAACGTCTTCACCGTGGAACACGATGTTGCCTTGATCTGGCGTTTCCAGGCCGGCGATGATCCGCAGCAGCGTGGTTTTGCCGCAACCCGACGGGCCGAGCAGCGCCACGAGTTCGCCGCTGTGGATGTCCAGGCTGATGTTGTCCAGCGCCTTGAACGCGTTGAAATTCTTGCTGACGTTACGCACTTCGATCGACATGAATTATTCCTCCGCGGCGCTGGCGCGCAGGCGGTTAATACGGTTTTCGCTCCACTGCTTCAGCAGCAGGATGAAGAGCGCCATGATCAGCAACAGGCTCGCTACCGCAAACGCGGCCACGTGGTTGTATTCGTTGTAGAGGATCTCGACGTGCAGCGGCAAGGTGTTGGCGCTGACGTAGAGCTGGATCAACTGGCAGGCAATACCGACGGCGATCATGACCGCACCGAACATCGCGACGTACAGGTAAGGCACCCACTCAGGG